>NZ_CAWMRY010000010.1:0-131163 GCF_963870295.1 Aeromonas sp. ANP5
ACACCGTTATCTGCAAGTCACGGCCGACTTATTCGTCGTGCTTGCACTCACCTGTTGCACAGTGACCGTAGAGGTAGAGGCTGTGGTTGGTGAGACGGATATTGAATTTCTTGGCGATCTCGCGCTGACGCTGTTCGATCACTTCGTCGGAGAACTCGATCACCTTGCCGCAGTCGAGGCAAACCAGGTGGTCGTGGTGCTCCTGAGTGGCCAGCTCGAATACCGACTTGCCACCTTCGAAATGGTGACGGGTAACGATACCGGCATCATCAAACTGGTTGAGAACGCGATAGACGGTAGCGAGACCAATCTCTTCACCCAGGTCGATCAGTCGTTTATAGAGATCTTCGGCGCTGGTGTGCTGGCAGTCCGGCTGTTGCAGGATTTCCAGGATTTTGACCCGGGGCAAGGTGATCTTGAGCCCGGCCTTTTTTAACGCTTGGTTGTTGTCTGCCATATTCTACTTATTCGCATTCTCGAAGGTGGGGTTATTCTGATGGACTGCCGCAGGAATGGCAACCTTGAACTCGCTTGGCCTGTCATTATAGGTCGTAGCCTCCCTAAAAATAAACCCAGCAATTCAAGGGGTTTAGCCATAAATGGCCGGTTGGATTGAAATAATCAATCGTGTCGTCCGACTTGCTGGCATGGCAGATGTTGATAAGATGTGACTTTCATATTTCTGGTCGGATGAGATCCATGGATTGGCTTTTTGACAATGCGGCCTGGGTGCGCCGCGCACTCAACGCCTGGCCCCCCTTCTGGGGCGCTGGTATCAAGATAGAGACCCTGAGCGATGACTTTCGCTACTGTCGGGTGACCCTGAAATCCCGATGGTGGAACAAGAACGCCAACCGCACCCAGTTTGGCGGCAGCATGTTTGCCATGACTGACCCCATTTATCCGCTGATGCTGATGGGCTACTTCAAGAATCGCTATTACGTCTGGGACAAGGCGGGCAGCATCAACTACATCAAGCCGGGCAAGGGCAAGCTGGTGGCCGAGTTTAACCTGACCGAGGGCAAGCTGGCCGAAATCGTGGCGGCGACTGAAGGTGGCAACAAGCACTTCCCAGAATTCGAGGTGACGGTACAGGACAAGAGCGGCGAGCTGGTGGCGCAGGTCAAGCGCACCCTCTATGTGCGAGCCAAACCGGAGCACAGAGGTGAATAACAGGGAAGAATAAAGGCAGGCATCGCAACAAGCAGATACAACAAGGGCCCCGTCGGGGCCCTTGTTGTCAGAGGTATGAGGGGAAGCGGATTACTCCAGCTCGCCCAGGCACATCTCTTCGTGCAGCTGCTTGCACCAGCCCTTGACGCGCTCGGCAGTCAGCTCCGGCTGGCGATCTTCATCGATACCCAGACCGACAAAGTGCTTGTCATCAACCAGTGCCTTGGAAGCTTCGAACTCGTAGCCGGCAGTCGGCCAGTGACCGATGATGATGGCGCCTTTTGCTTCGACGATGTCGCGCAGGGTGCCCATGGCGTCGAGGAAGTACTCGGAATAGTCTTCCTGATCACCGCAACCGAAGATGGCGACCAGCTTGTTGGTGAAGTCGATTTCGCCCAGATCGGGGAAGAAGTCGTCCCAGTCGGCCTGGGCTTCGCCGTAGTACCAAGTCGGGATGCCGAACATCAGCAGATCAAAGCTCTCGATGTCGGCCTTGCTGCTCTTGGCGATGTCACGGACTTCAATCAGGTTTTTGCCCAGCTCTTTCTGGATCATCTTGGCGACAGCTTCGGTGTTACCGGTATCGCTGCCAAAAAACAGACCTACACTTGCCATAGTGTTTAGTTACCCGTATTTGGTGTTAATGCTCAACGCTCAGACTGCAATGTCCACCGCAAAGGCGGACTCAATCTGTTGTTTCAGGATAGATTGGATCAGCTCGGCTCGGCTGATGTTCTGTTGTAACGCAAGTTGGTTCAGGCGCTCCAGCAACTCGGCCTCCACCTTTAACTCTACCCGCTTCAGCCCATTTTCCCGATCGCGCTTAAGCTGGTTACGCTTGTTGATCTTGAGCTGGGTCTCGCGGGGGAGTGGATTGGTCTTTGGCCTGCCGGGGCGCTTCTCATTTGCGAACAGATCCAGTGTTGTTCGATCAGTTTGCTGTTTGGCCATACATCACAGATGAAAATAAGTTAGCCGAGTCCTGAGCCTTCCCAGCCCAGTTCGATCAGCCCCTTGGCGACAAAACCCGCACAACCCAGAAACAGTACCAACCAGACGATAAAACGACCGAAACGGGGCACGTTGCCGCGCTTGAGCACGTCCTGAATGGCCAGGCCAATCAATATGAAAATGGCCACAAAGAATAACTTGAGGCCCAAACTTTCGATCAGGTCGATATGTTCACTTAGCATGGATTGCGCACACTCCTTATGACCGGCGCACTATATCACAAAGGATTTGAAACTGTTAACCGCCTGTCGACAGGAAATCCACAACCAATTTGTTGAACAGAGCCGGTTTTTCCGCATGCAGCCAGTGGCCGGTACCCGCGATGACACGCACCTTTGCCGCCGGGAATTGGGCCAGTGCCGTCTCGCTGTATTGGGGCTGCATATAGTCAGAATCCCCCCCTTTGATAAAGAGCACCGGTCCCTCGAAGCGATGCTCATCCGCTGGCCAGCCCATGATGTTGGCGTAGTTTTGCTCAAGGGCGGGCACATTGAAGCGCCAACCCCAGCCATGCTCACCTTTGGCGAAGGATTTGAGCAGGAACTGGCGTACCCCGGCGATCTCGATATGCTGCGCCAGCATGGCTTCCGCTTCACTGCGGCTTTGCGGCGGCGTGCGTAGTGTGGCGTTGAGTCCGGCGAACACATTCTGGTGGCGGGAGTGGGGATAGGCGACTGGCGCCATGTCGGCCACCACCAGCTTGGTCACCCGCTCAGGCGCCAGCTTGGCGACCTGCATCGCCACCTTGCCGCCCATCGAGTGGCCAATCAGGGTCGCTTCGGCAATATTCAGCCGATCCATCAGGGTCAGGATGTCGGCCGCTTGCGCCGGATAGCTCATCTCGCTGCTATGAAAGGAGGCGCCATGGTTGCGCAGATCGACGCTGATGACCCGATAGTGTTCGCAGAGGGCACGGGCCAGCAGGCCGAGGTTGTCGAGGCTGCCAAACAGGCCGTGGATCAGAATGACCGCCGGGCCCTGACCCTGCTCCTTGAAGTTCAATATGCTGTTTTGTTGCAAAATGACACCTTGTCGGTCGTGGGTGCGTATCGCTGTTTTATTTAACGCACTGGAAAGAAAAGGATTTCGTCCAATGGATTGGGATTTTATGTGGTTTTTTTTCTAAAAAATCCCGTCCGGATCGGCTATCAGTGCGGCTGATCACACACTTGGCCCGCTATTATGCCGTATTCTCGATGAGATTCATGTACATCTGCCAGCCCCTTGCTTGGGCTGTCGGGTTTGCCTATGTATAATCGCCGCATCCGAATTTCGACGAGTCCAGCGCATCCCTATGAAAACCATCGAGCTTGATGACGATCTCTACTTCTATATCGCCAGCCAGACCCGGCACATTGGTGAGAGTGCCTCCGATATCCTGCGCCGTCTGCTGGAACAGCCTGCTCACCAACGTGTGCCGGTTGCCGAGCCAGTTGCCGTCGCGCAGCCCAGTACGGTAGCCACCCAACAAGGGCTGCAAGCCTTGCTCGATTCTGGTGAGCTGCAAAAAGAAGAGAAGTCCATCAACCGCTTTATGCTGGTGCTGAGTACCCTCTACCGGGATAACCCGGAAGGCTTTACCCAGGCCACCGAAATCAAGGGGCGCAAGCGCGTCTATTTCTCGCAGGATCCCGAGGCTCTGCGTGCCAGCGGTAGCACCACCAAGCCCAAGCCGGTACCGGAGACCCCGTTCTGGGTGATCACCAACACCAACACCAGCCGCAAGCAGAATATGGTGGCCCAGCTGATGGCCAGCATGGGCTATGGCGAAGAGGTGATCGCGCAGGTGTGTGGCGCCATTTAACGACTCTTCAAGACTCAGGCCTTGCCCGGCAAGGCCGCCATTACGCAAGGAAAACGCCATGGCTCAGCATTCCCACGCCGGTCAGCCGGCCCGTTTAAGCGACCTGACCAACATCCCCCGTCTGGTCAGCGCCTACTACCTCAACAAGCCGGACATGAGCCGCCCCGAGCAGCGGGTTGCCTTTGGTACCTCCGGCCACCGTGGCAGTGCCTTGCACAGTGCCTTTACCGAATCCCATATTCTGGCGGTGACCCAGGCCCTGGTGGAGTATCGCCAGCAGGCCGACATCACGGGCCCGCTGTTTGTCGGTATGGATACCCACGCCCTGTCCGAATCCGCTTTTGCCAGCGCAGTCGAAGTGCTGGCGGCCAACGGCGTCGAGACCCGCATTCAGGCTGGCCTCGGCTTTACCCCGACCCCGGTCATCTCCCACGCCATCCTGCGCTACAACTCTGGCAAAGAAGGGGCCAGCAAGCCTGCAGCGCGCGCCGACGGCGTGGTGATCACCCCATCTCACAACCCGCCGGAAGATGGTGGCTTCAAGTACAACCCGCCCCACGGTGGTCCCGCCGAAGGGGAGATCACCAAGTGGGTAGAAGACCGCGCCAACGCCATTCTGGAAGCGGGTCTGGCCGGTGTGAAGCGGATGCCGTTCGCCGAGGCGCTCAAGAGCCCGTTCGTGGTCGAGCACGACTATGTCACCCCCTATGTGGATGATCTGAAGAACGTGCTGGACATGGACGCCATCAAGAACGCGGGCATCAAGATCGGTGTCGATCCGCTGGGCGGCTCCGGCGTTGCCTACTGGGACGTTATCGCCAAGACCTACGGCCTGAACATCGAGGTGGTGAACTACAAGGTCGACCCTACCTTCTCCTTCATGACCCTGGATAAAGACGGCAAGATCCGGATGGACTGCTCCAGCCCGTTCGCCATGGCGAGCCTGATTGCCCTTAAAGACAAGTTCGACATCGCCCTTGGCAACGACCCTGACTACGATCGTCACGGTATCGTTACCAAGTCTGGCCTGATGAACCCGAACCACTATCTGGCGGTGGCAATCCAGTATCTGTTTACCCATCGCACCGGCTGGTCTGCCGATGCAGCCGTTGGCAAGACGCTGGTCTCCTCTTCTATGATCGACCGGGTTGCCGGCGAGATTGGCCGCACCCTGAAAGAGGTGCCGGTCGGCTTCAAGTGGTTCGTGGATGGCCTCTACAGCGGCGAGTTCGGCTTTGGCGGCGAAGAGAGCGCGGGCGCCTCCTTCCTGCGCAAAGATGGCACCGTCTGGACCACCGACAAGGATGGTTTCATTCTGGCGCTGCTGGCGGCGGAAATTCTGGCGGTGACCGGCAAGGATCCGCAGGCTCACTACGATGCACTGGAAGCCAAGTTTGGCCGCTCCAGCTATCGCCGTATCGACGCCCCGGCCAACAGCGCCCAGAAAGCGGTGCTCTCCAAGCTGGATCCGGCACTGGTAGAAGCCTCCACCCTGGCGGGTGAGCCCATCATCGCCAAGCTGACCAAGGCGCCGGGCAACGATGCCGCCATCGGCGGTCTCAAGGTAGTGACTGAGAACGGCTGGTTCGCGGCGCGCCCCTCCGGCACCGAGTCCATCTACAAGATCTACATGGAGAGCTTCAAGGGCGACACGCACCTCGACCTCATCCAGCAGGAAGCCCAGCAGATCGTCTCCGCGGCACTGGCTAAGGCAGGTGTCTAAGCCGCGCATCACGTCAGCGCCCGGGTCCTCGGGCTAAAGACAAGGTGAAGAGAGGAGCCAAATCGGCTCCTCTGTTTTTCTGTGGTGGCTACGAATTGTGCGAGGGGCTGCTGGTCTGTGGCTTAAAGCATGGCCTGTATCTGGGCCAACACTGCCTGTACCTTGGCGGCAGGTGGATGGGTGCGACCCAGTACGCGCATTCCCCACACCATAGTCATCAACAAAGCCGCGAGGGTGTCGATATCGCGCTCGGCGGCCAGTTCTCCAACGGCTTGTGCCTGGCGCAAGTTATTGGCCACCCGCTGTTCCACTTCGGCTAAGTGCACGCTGGCTTCATGCTGAATCGTTGGATTTTGGCGCCCCACTTCCAGCAGGGTATTGACCAGCAGGCAGCCACGATGTGTCTCGCTGGCTATGGCATCCCGAGCTACAGCATCGAGCAGGGCTCGCACACCGGCTAGGGGAGAATCTGCCGAGGCCAGCAACAGTTCGATCTGCGCCAGACTCTGTGCTGAATAGCGCTGCAACACTTCGATAAACAATCCCTCTTTTGAGCTGAAGGCGCCGTACAGGCTGCTGGGCTTCAACCCCATTCTGTCAACGAGTGTGGCGATGCCAGTGTTGCTGAAGCCCGTTTCCCAGAAGCTGTTGAGGGCAACCTCCAGAACTTGTTCTCTGTCAAATGATGCCGGTCTTGCCATTTCGATTCCTGCTTGCGTTGTCTTTTTGTAGTGATCACTAAAAAATATCTTGACCAGTGTTGGTGGCTTGTTTGATATTGTAGTGACCACTACAGAAAGGATGGTAATCATGCCCACACTTGAGCAAAAAATCAAAGAGTACGATGCGATAAAGCGAACTAAAGTCCCTGGTGATGTACTGGCGGTGATGGAGGGGGCAACAGAAGCGCTACGGGCGAGCGGACTGGGACAAGGGGCATTTGTCACTGGCGATCAGTTTCCTGACTTTGCGTTGCCCGATCAGCACGGGGTGGTGCGCCCGCTCTCCCACTATCTGGCTGAGGGGCCTGTGGTGCTCAACATCTATCGAGGTGGTTGGTGTCCTTATTGCAATCTCGAGATGCAGGCACTCAATATCGCTTTGCCCGAGTTTGTGAAACGGGGGGTCACCCTCCTCGGTTTGACTCCCGAGATGCCAACAACCGCGCAGGACACTCTCACCGCCAACGAGCTGGCGATCACTGTGCTCAGCGATGAAGGCAACCGGGTGTCGGCTTCGCTGGGGTTGGTATTCGAGCTGCCCGAGGTGCTGCGCCCAATCTATGAGCGTTTTGGTATCGATATTCCGGCCAGCAACGGGGATGACAGTTTTACTTTGCCAGTCCCGGCGACGTATATCCTTGGCCAGGATCGGGTGGTGCGTTACCACTTCGTCAATGTTGACTACACCCAACGGGCAGAACCGACCCAGCTGATCGCTGAGCTGGACAGACTGGCCGCGGTCGGGATGCTTTAAACCGACACGGCGCCAGAAGGTGCCGTGTGGAGTGCAGACGAGGCGGGCCTTGACGGTCCAGCCTCGTATTTATAAGCGGATGACCTAGTAACCGCCTTTGGCCTCTTTAACCGCCAGCCCCAGCTGCCATACCGCCATGGCATAGTGGGTACTGTGGTTGTAACGGGTGATGGTGTAGAAGTTGGGCAGGCCGTACCAGTATTGGTAGCCGGTGCCGACATCGAGGCGCAGCAGGCTCGACTCGCTGTGGTTGCCGAGGGTGCTGGTGGGGGTGAGCCCTGCACGGCGCAGGGTGGCGACCGGGTAGCGGGTCTGGAAGCCATGCTCATAGCCGGGCAGTTGGCCCTGACCGCGCACGGCTACCGGTTGGCCTTTCTCCCAGCCGTGGGCCTTGAAGTAGTTGGCGACGCTGCCGATGGCATCCACCGGATCCCACAGGTTGGTGTGGCCATTGCCGTCAAAGTCCACCGCATAGCGCTGGAAGCTGGAGGGCATAAACTGGCCGTATCCCATAGCGCCCGCATAGGATCCCTTGGGGTCGGTGGGGTCGATCCCCTCGTCGCGGGTCATCACCAGGAAGGCTTCCAGTTCGCTTGTGAAGAATTCGGCCCGGCGAGGGTAATCAAACGCCAGGGTGGCCAATGCATCCAGAATGCGGGTCTTGCCCATCACCCGGCCCCAGCGGGTCTCGACCCCGATAATGCCGACGATGATCTCCGGCGGCACCCCGTAGATCTGCTCCGCCCGGTTCAGCTCGCTTGCGTATTCACGCCAGAAGTTGACGCCGTTCTGTACGTTGTCGGGGGTGATGAACTTGGCGCGATAGCGGTTCCAGGCACCGGTCGGGCCGGTGGGCTTGGCGGTGGTCGGCGCTTGGGCATCCATCAGGCGGATGATCCAGTCGTAACGCTCTGCCTGTGCCAGCACCTGATGCAACTGGGCGTTGTCAAAACCGTGCTTCTCGACCATTTTCTGTACAAATCTGTCCACGTTGGGGCGATTGGCGAAGTCCCCCTTGCTAACCCCTTGTGTATAAACGGGTTTGCTCGATGGCGCCTGATTGATAAAGGCGCTCTTGGGCTGGGGGACGACCACGGGTTTTGGCGCCGGGGCGCTGCTGCAGCCACCGAGCAGGGGGAATAACGACAGAGTGAGAAGAGAGGCAAGGCGACGCATAGGGTTCTCAAAGAGACTGACAAAAGTGTCGCCATGGTAAAACATTGTCATCCCCGTGCAAGTGTTCCGTGCGCCTCGTTGGCCGCCATTTCATCGTGCGATGGATTAGCCCTCCGGTGAGGGCTGCGCTGTTTAGCGCTGGGGGTGACGCAGGGTGTGGTAACCGCTCCAGAGCCGGGTCAGGGTGGTGATGGCGCAGAGCAGGGCAAAGCCGTAGGCGAGTGGGGCGAAGGCTGCGGGCCACAGGCACATCAGCACAAAGAGGGCGATGGTCTCGCTCCCCTCGGTGAGCCCGCCCAGATAGTAGAGGGACTTGTGGTGGTAGACCGGATTGTCGATGCCCCGCTTGCCTGCCATGATGGCAAAGGCCAGAAAGCTCGACCCTGTGCCCATAAAGGCAAACAGCAGGGTGGCGGCGGGCAGCGCATTGGCGGGGGCGGCAAGGGCAAAGCCCAGCACCACGGCGGCGTAGAAGATGAAATCCAGCGTGATGTCGAGAAAGCCGCCGCAGTCGGTGATGCCGGTTTCCCGCGCCACGGCGCCATCGAGCCCGTCCAGCAGCCGGTTGAGCAGGATGGTCGCGAGTGCCCACTGATAGCTGCCAAAGGCCAGCAGCGGCAGCGCCAGCATGCCGATGGCAAAGCCGGTGAGGCTCACCTGATTGGCACTGATCCCGGCACGGCAGAGCGGTTTGGCCAGCTGGGTGAGGGGGCTGCGGATCACGGGGATCAGATGGCGATCAAACAAGGTGAACACTCCTCGGTTAACAGTGGCATTCGGTGAGGTTGAGTATGGTGCCCGGCGCGTCTTCCGCATCGTGGGTCACCAGGATGGCGGGGATGGCCAGCGCCTTGATCTGCGCGAACACCAGTTCGCGAAAGGCGGCCCGCAGCGGCTTGTCGAGGCGGGAGAAGGGCTCGTCCAGCAGCAGGGCGTCGGGTTCCGCCAACAGCGCCCGCAGCAGACTGACCCGCGCCCGCTGACCCCCTGACAGCAGCTGCGGCAGCTTGTCCGCCTGATCCGCCAGCGCGACCGGCGTTAACGCTGTCAGTGCCTTTTCCCGCCGCGCGCGTTTTCCCTTGATGGTCGCTGGCATACCGAACATCAGGTTCTCCGCCACCGTCAGATGGTCAAACAGCAGGTCATCCTGAAACAGCATGCCGATGCGCCGCGCTTGCGCAGGCAAGGTGTTGAGTGGCCGCTCGCCGAGCCTTATCTCCCCCTCCAGCCGGATCGGGCCATTTCCTGTCTGCGCGCCCGGCAGTACTCCGGCCAGCCCTGCCAGCAGGGAGCTTTTACCGCAACCGCTCGGCCCCATCAGGGTCAATACCTCGCCGGGGGCCACCTGCAGGGCAGGGAGCGAGAGCAGCGGATTTTCATCAAGGTAAAGTCGAAGAGGCGTGGTGCTCAGCATATGGCTGTTTCCATCATCAGAGTTCATCGTGAGCCGCCCCCCTTGAGCGCCGGATTGATCCGCGCCGGCAGCCAGAGCGCCAGCAGATAGATAACGAGCGGCAGCAGCAGTTGCAGCAGACCGTATAGCCCCGCCAGTCGCCGGTTGAGGCCGCTGCCGATGGCCACCGCTTCGGTGGTGATGGTGACCACTCTGCCAGCCCCAAACAGCAGGGTCGGCAGGTATTGGGCCAAACTCACCGCCGCCCCGACGCCGAAGGCAAACAGCAGCGGGCGCGCCAGCAGCGGCGCTTTCACTTGCCACCAGGCTCGCCATGGCGTTGCCCCCAGCAGCAGGGCGCACTGGGTAATACGCGGGTCGAACTGACGATAGGGGCCGTGCAGGCAGAGATAGACATAGGGAAAGACAAACAACAGCTGGCTCCAGAGCACCCAGCCCCAGCCAATGCCGCTGCTTATCGAGCCATGTGCAAGCCAGTCCACCCCGAGCCGGATGCCAAACAGCAGGCTTGCCTGCGGCAGCAGCAGCGGCAGGCAGATAAGCCAGAGCGGCCAGGGGCGGCGGCCGGCTTGTGCCTCCAGACTGCACACCGCCATTCCCAGTGCCAGCAAGCCGCTCACCAGCGCCAGCAGTGCGCTGGTTGTCAGCAGCGGCAGCAGGGTTGGCAGCAGATCCAGCCAGTAATGACTGCTCCACTGGCTGGGCCAGAGGGCGGGAAAGGGCCAGCGGCGCGCCAGCGACCAGAGCAGCAGGGCCACCAGCACCGCCAGATTAAGGGTGATCAGGGTCAATGCAAAGCCTGCTGCGAGCCGGTTGGCAAAGGAGTGGGACGCCGCCCGTTTGCCATCGAGCCAGCAGCCTTTGCCCACCTCTTGATGAAGCCACTCCAGTAATCTGAACAGAGCGATGAGCAGTGCCGTGATGGCGAGCAGCAGCAGTGCGCCGCTGGCGGTGGCGCCGCGCCAGAGCAGATCCGGGTCCTGATACCAGATCCACAACCGCACCGCCAGCGGGGCGGGGGCATCGGGCCCGAGCAACTGGGCGAGATCCACCACCGCCACTCCATAGGCTGCCACCGCATAGATGGGCAGGCGCAGGGCGGGCCAGAGGGCGGGCAGCTGCAGGCGCCACCAGATCTGGGGGGCGCTGAAGCCAAGGCTCGCCCCCAGCCACTGCTGGCGTGCCAGCTGGGTAGGTTGCTGTGCGGCCATCGCCATCAGCAGCAAAAAGGGGGTCTCCTTGAAAACGATCAGTGCAATCAGCCCGAGCCCCAGAGGGTCGCGAATGGTCTGCCAGTCGGGAGGCAGTTCAAACCCGGTCAGAGCTGGCGAGACGAGTCGCAGCAGCCAGCCGGAGGGGGCGAGCAGAAAGGCAAAACCGATAGCAAAGGCGACGTGGGGCATGGCCAGCATGGGCGAGAGCAGGCGGCGGAGCAGCCCGAAAGCCCGGCTGTCGCTGTGGGCCAGCAGCAAGGCGGTCATCAGCAGGCTGCCGAGGGTGGAGGCGGCGCCAATCCACAGGCTCAGCGCTGCTGAGTGCCAAAGACCGGGTTGGGCGAGCAGCAAGGCAAGATGAGAGGCGGTCATCCCCTCCACCAGCAGTTGCCACAGTCCCGCCAGCAGAGGGATGACGAAGAGCGCCAGATAAATGACCGCCATCCCCGTACTCATACTGGGGTGGCGTGTCAACCGGCGCCACGGTCGGGAGCGGGAAAGCGGGTGACCAGCGGCACTCATCAGTGACCGTAGCGCTCGGCCCAGGCTGCTTCCAGCTTGAGCTGCCAGCTGGGGTGAGGCTCGGCCACCCCTTTGAAGCGCAGTGCCGGTTGCTCTTTGGCGGAGTCAGGCAGGGCATCGGCCCGCAGCACGCTGGGATCACCCCAGAAGGCCGGATTGGCTTTTCGCGCCTGCGCCGCCGGGCTCAGCAGGAAGTTGGCCACCACCTTGGCACCCGCACGGGCACTGGCGTTGAAGGGGATGGCGAGAAAATGGCTGTTGGTGAGCGCCCCTTTTTTCATGGCGACAGCCTCTACGCTGGGGGGCAGGGCGCCAATCTGGGCGGCGCTCTGCGCCTCCTGCGGGTTGAAGCTGATGGCCATGGCCAGTTCGCCATCATCGAGCAGTTGGCGGGTCTCGGCGGCGCTGGTGGGGAACAGTTTGCCCTTGCGCCAGAGTGCCGGATGCAGCTCATCGAGCCAGGCCCAGAGCGGGGCGGTGAGCTTGGCAAAGTCGCTCTCGGTCGCCTCCCGATAGAGGGGGGCTGGGTTTGGCGTCAATTCCAGCAGGATCTGCTTGAGAAAACTGGAGCCATGGAACTGGGGCGGCTTGGGATAGGTGAATCGACCGGGATGGGCCTTGGCCCACGCCAGCAGAGCTGCAGCCGAGGTGGGCGCTCTGGCGACCTCTTCGGTATCGACCATCAGATTGAGCTGGCCGATACCCCAGGGGGCTTCCAGTCCTTCCACCGGCAGGGTGAAGTCCTCACTCACCGGCAGGGTGCTGTCTACCAGTGCCATGTTGGGCAGCTCGGCGGTAAAGGGTGCACCGAGCAGTCCCTGCTCCTTGAGCACCTTGAAGTTCTCGCCGTTGACCCAGAGCAGGTCGATGGGGCCGCCAGCTTGCTTGCCCGCCTGCTTGTTGGCCAGCAACTGGCTGACGCTCTGGGCGATGTCATCCACCTTCACCTGCACCAGCTTGACCTGATAGTCGCGCGCCAGCTCCTGCCCGGCCCACACCAGATAGGCGTTGATCTCCGGGCTGCCGCCCCAGGCGTTGAAGTAGACGGTCTGTCCCTTCGCCTCCTCAAGGGTCCGTTGCCAGTTATCGTCTGGGTTGGCCGCCAACAGCGGGCCGCTGGCCAGCAGGGGCAGGGCGCACAGCAGGGCGTTTAGCCGCTGTTTGAGCTGTGAGTTGAGTTGTGAGAATGACTTGAGCATAAACGTTTCTCTGGTTGTCAGGCGCCACGGCGCCAGCGGTGATAACGGGCCAGCAACGCCAGCACCCGGGTGGGCTGGTGGGCCCGTTTCCATTCACCCGCCACGTATTTGTTCCCCTCCATCAGGGTGGGATAGGCGTGAATGGTGCCGAGGATCTTGCCAAGGCCGAGGTGGTGACGCATGGCGAGCACGAACTCGGCAATCCGCTCACCGGCGTGAGTGCCCACTATGGTGGCGCCAAGGATAGTATCTTTGCCCGGCACGGTCAGCACCTCGATAAAACCGTGGCGCTCCCCATCGGCAATGGCGCGATCCAGCTCGGCCAGCTCGAAGCGGGTCGCCTCGAAGGGAGTCCCCTGCGCTTCGGCTTCCTTGCGATTGAGGCCGACCCGGGCAATCTCCGGCGTGGTGTAGGTGGCCGCCGGAATGACCCGATAGTCGGCCCGAAAGCGCTTGAACTGGCCAAACAGGGCATTGACCGCCGCATACCAGGCCTGATGGGCGGCGAAGTGGGTGAACTGGTAAGGGCCCGCTACGTCTCCCACTGCCAGTATGTTGGGGAAGTTGGTGGCAAGGAAGCCATCGACTGCGATGGTGCCGCGGGGGGCAAGCTCCACCCCCAACTCTTCGAGCCCGAAGCCGCTCACATTGGCGACCCGACCCAGCGCCAGCAGCAGCTGATCCCCTTCCACCACCTGCGTCTCATCGTCCCGGCGCAACTGCAGCCGGATGGGCAGATCCCCCTCGGCTGCGGGCAGATAGTCGGCTCGCTCGGCGCGCCAGCCGGTGAGTAGCTGCACGCCATCGCGGCTCATCTGCTCGGCCAGTGCGTCGGCCACCGCTCGATCTTCGCGGGGCAGCAGCTGCTCCGAGAGTTCCACCAACGTAACGGGAATGCCGAGCAGGGCGAAGCTCTGGGCCAGCTCGCAGCCGATGGGGCCACCGCCCAGCACCAGCAGGCGGCGCGGCGGGGTGCGCAACTGCCAGAGGCTATCCGAGGTGAGGTAAGGCACCTGATCCAGCCCCGGCAGCTTGGGCACCAGCGGCCGGGCGCCGGTGGCGATAACGATATGGCGGCTGGCAAGGCGCTTGCCGTTAACCTCCACCTCCCAGGGAGAGACCAGCCGCGCCTCCCCTTCGATGCACTCCACTCCAAGCCCCTGATAGCGTTCGATGGAGTCGTGGGGCTCGACCTCCTTGATCACCTCAGCCACCCGCTCCATCACGGCGGCAAAATCGGCACGGGAGTGGCTTGGGCTAAAGCCCAGCTCGTCGGCCCTGCGCTGCTCTGCGGCAAAGCGGGCGCTTCGGATCAGCGCCTTGGAGGGGACGCAGCCGCTGTTGAGGCAATCGCCCCCCATCTTGTGTTTCTCGATGAGTGCCACCTTGGCCTTCACCGCTGCCGCGATATAGCTGGTAACCAGCCCACCGGCGCCCGCACCTATCACCAGCAGGTTGTAGTCGTAGCGAGCGGGTTTGCGGTAGGGGGAGAGCAAGCGGCGCAGCGCGAGCTTGGCGGTCAATTTCTTGACCAGCCAGGGCATCAGCCCCAGCAGGGTCAACGCGACCATCAGGCCGGGGGAGAGGATATTGCCGGTGCTGGTCAACTGGCCGAGCTCGCTGCCCGCCAGTACGTAGACGAAGGTGCCGGGCAGCATGCCAAGTTGGCTCACCCAGTAGTAGGTGCTGACTCTGATGGGGGTGAGCCCCATCAGCAGATTGACCAGAAAGAAGGGGAAGATGGGGATGAGGCGCAGGCTCAGCAGATAGAAGGCCCCCTCCTTCGCCATACCGGACTGAAAGGTGGCCAGCTTGTCGCCAAAGCGGGCGGTGACCCAGTCGCGCAGCAGAAAACGGGCGCTGAGAAAGGCCAGGGTCGCGCCTATGGAGCTGGCAAAAGAGACCAGCAGCAGCCCCCAGGTGACGCCGAACACCGCGCTCCCCCCCAGGGTGAGCAAGCTGGCGCCGGGCAGGGAGAGGGCGGTGCTCAGCACATAGATAAGCACGAACAGCAGGCTGGCCGAGACAAAGTGGCTGTCGACCCATTGCGCCACTGCCGCCTGCTGGGCCTGCAAGGCGTCCAGAGTGAGGTAACGGCCAAGATCGAGGGCAAAAAAGGTGCCGATAAGGCTCCCCATCCCCAGTGCAAGCAGCAGGCGGGTCCGGTTCATCAGGCGTCCTTGCTGTCGGGCTGGGCAGGACGTTCCGGTTGCACTGGCAGCTGGCAGAAGCCCTGCGGCGCGATATCGAGGGCTGCGTTGAACTTGGCCGACATGTTCTGGAAGGCGATAAGGCCGGTCAGCTCCACCATGGCATCGTCATCGAACCAGGGTTTGAGGCGGGCCGCCTGCTCATCGCTCACCCCATCCAGTCCGGTCATCGCTTCGGTGTAGTCGAGCACCGCTTTTTCCCGCTCGTCAAACAAGGGGCTTTCGCGCCAGTTGGCTAGCGCCTCCACCTTCTCGCTTGAACCGGCTCTCTTTACCAGGGTCATAGCGTTGATGTCGACGCAAAAACGACACCAGTTGAGCTGGGAGACCCGCACCGTCACCAGTGAGCGCAGCACGGGATCGATGGGGGAGCGCTTGCGGTTGATGACCCCGTAGAGGGTGGCGACGGCGGCAAACAGGCGCGGCGAGCGACCCCAGCACTTGCCCGGAATAAGCACCTGACCATAGTTGCGCTTTTGCAGCCAGAAAAAGGGGCGGATAAACCAGGCATATTCCCGGTCGGGTTTGACCTCAACGCGCATCAGTTACCTTCTTGTTGTTTCACACTTACGGTTTCAAATTGGGTTTGTAGGCCTGACCAAGGCGCTCATTCAGGCGGATCAGGAAATCCTCGATCCGCGCCCGGTTGGTGCCCAGATCGCTTTGCCCCTGACGGGAGGCTGATCGCATATCGATGCGGGTCTCTTTGGGGCCGGCAAAGACCCGCAGCGCCACATCATCCTGAAAGCCGAACCAGCCGGTGGTAACCACCGCATCCAGACCGTCGGGGCTGGGTCGTACCTGCCAGCCCAGCTCCTGCATCAGTTCGCTGGCTTCAATCAGCACTTCGGCAGGAGAGGCCTTGGTAAAGAGAGGACCGGGTTTTGCCTCAACTGCTTTCAGCGGTGCGCTATTTATTGGCAGATCCTGCGCTGTTCTGAGCTCTGCCGCCCAGCGTAGCTGGGGGGGATTGTAGGGATCTGTGCTCACATCATTGATCAGCGGCATCCGCAGCGCCTGCAGCACAAAGGTCAGCGGCAGCAGTAGCGGCAAGGCGCCAAGGCCGCTGGCATAGCGGTTACGGCTCCAGGGCAGGCGTACCAGCAAGATCAGGGAAACAAGGGCTCCGATGAGACAGATCGCAAAACCGATCCACCAGGGCCAGAGATGAAAGCGGCTGCCGAGGGCGCCAGCGAGCGGGAGTAACCAGGCCAGCAGGGGCCACAAGCAAGAGCGGGGCATAGCACGGGATCCATCGACGAATGTGGACAATGCCGAGAAGGATAAACTTAATTGCCTGATAACGTTAGTAAATTGATGAGAGTTTGGCGTGGTTTTGGTCAGTTTTGCGAGGGGAATGCAGAGGGAGATGAAGCCCGCCTGACGGGAGCTTCACCGAGAAGATGGTCAGTTGTGATGACTTAGTTGCGATAGAGCACTTTGATCAGATGGAAGCCGAACTTGGTGCGCACCGGCCCCAGCACCTTGAGCAGTTCACCCTTGAAGACGGCATCGTCGAAGGGCTTGACCATATCCCCTTTGTTGAACTCCCCCAGATCGCCGCTGCGTTTTGCAGAAGCGCAGGTGGAGAAGCGCTTGGCCATCTGGCCGAAGTCGGCTCCCTTCTCGATCTTCTCCTTGATCTCCAGACACTGTTTTTCGGTCTTGACCAGAATGTGCTGGGCACAGGCTTTTTTCATCGGGGCGCTCCTGGGAGTGATGGCGAAGGTTGTTAACGCCAAGGGTGGTAGCAAATCGGGGCGCAAGAGTACCCCAATTTGCCACCGGCGTCAGCCATCACAGCCCGCCATTTACCGGCGATCGTCAGCCCTGTTACTGGCGAGCGCGGGTGGCCAGCACGGCGCGGGGACGCGCTTGCCAGATGATCTCCAGCCCGAGCAGGGCGTAGAGGCTCCAGATGGCCAGCGGATTGAGCCATTCGCCCCCCAGTTGCAGGGTCATCAGGGCGCAACCTGCCAGCAGCAAGGTGATGCCCGGCAGCCGCCAGTGGACGGGCAGGGGGGCCAGCAGCGCCATCGCCAGCAAAATGCCGAGGCCAAACGGCAGGTTCAGGGCTGTAAAGGCCAGCGCCTGCTGGCCACTCATGCCGGTCAGCAGGGCCAGCAGGGCGCTGCAACAGGCGAGAAAGGTGATGAACTCGAGACGATCGGCAATATAGTCAGCCATCTGTTCGCTACGTGCATGCATGATGTGTCTCCTTCAGTTGATGGTTCAAGTGTGAGGGAGGGGCGCTTGCAAAGGCAGCGGGATAATTCGATTGCGCTGAACGAGCAATTCTTAATCACCCGCTACGGCGGGCTTTAGGGTGTGCCGGGACTGTTAAACGGTGATGGTGGGGTGATGCCGACAAACTCTGTCGTGGTGGGTTTCTGGTGGTAATGAGAGGGGGAGAGGCGACAAATGGCGCCTGACGACGAAGTGAACCTTGTTCAGGGCGGGTCAGCTCGCCCTCATCGGGAAAGCGGGCGTCGTCATTGTCACCAAAATGTGTGATTTGTGGTCAACCTCTTAAAAGATATGGCGAATTTGCCAATGGCGCCGCGCTGTCGCTGGCCGATGCCTATGTTAGGATAAGGTTCGCCATTTTTCTGGCGCGCATTTTTGTGTCACGGCCATGCACGGCATGGCGTGCTGCGCCGCATTCGGGGTTGGCCCGAAAGGGCGCTGGTTTCCTTCACCACAGATTCAGGAATATTGACCTTTGACAGGATGCATTTCATCCCTGCTGGCAGGGCGTTCACTGTCCGGCCCTGTGTTTCGCCGCGGCCTGCGGGTACTGGGGGTGGGCCTGTTGCTGTCGCTGCTGGCTTCGCCCGCGTTTGCCGCCAAGCTCACCTATCAGGTCAAGGGGTTGAAAGGGGAGAACAAGGATAACGTTGAAGCCTATCTCAATGCCCTGCCAGTCTATCAGGAGCGGCAATACCGCCCGGCCCGCGCAAAAATCACCGAGAGCGTGCAAAAGGCGCTGCAGGTTTATGGCTACTACCAGCCGAAAATCACCCTGAGCCGCGACAAGAAAACCCCGTCCAAAGTGGTGATTGAGGTGAACAAGGGGGAGCCGGTCATCGTCTCCCGCCTCGATATTCTGCTGGAGGGGGATGCGGGCAGCGACGAGCTCTACAGCGCCCTGCTGGACAAGTTGCCACTCAAAGAGGGGGAGCCCCTCAACCACGCCAAATATGAATCCATCAAGGCGGATCTCGGCAGCCTCGGGCTGGCCCGCGGTTACTTTGATGCCAAGCTGAGCAAGAGTCAGGTCAAGGTGTTCCCGGACAAGGGGACGGCGGAGATCTTTATTCTGTTCGAATCGGGCCATCGCTACCGTTTTGGCGAGATCCGCTACGATGCCACCCCCGAAGCGCTTCACCTTATTCGCCCGCTTATCAACATCAAGAGCGGCGACCCCTATCTCGCCATCCGTCTGGCCGAGATGTCGCAGGATGTCTCCTCCACCAAGCTGTTCCGTCAGGTCGATATCAAGCCGGTATTGAGCGAGGCGAGCAACTATCGGGTGCCCATTGCGGTGACGCTGGATAACCGGGTCGATCACGAAATCGAGGCAGGTATCGGTTACGCCACCGACGTAGGCCCGCGGATGAGTGCCACCTGGGAGAAGCCCTGGGTCAACCGCTACGGCCATCGCCTGTTTGCCACCGCCAAGGTGTCGGCGCCGGAGGCCGAGCTCAGCTTCGACTACCAGATCCCGGTGGGTAACCCGTTGCGGGACTACTACTCCATCCAGACCGGCTACCAGTACAAGGACAACAACGATACCCGCTCCGATCTCACTACCATCGGTGTGCACCGCTGGACGCGACGGCCGGAGAGCTGGGATCGGGACGTCTTTATCCGGCTGGAGAACGAGATCTATACCCAGGGCGCCGACGAGGGGAACAGCTTGCTGCTGATCCCCGGGGTCTCCTGGTCCCGACTGCGGGTGCGCGGCACTCTGGTGCCCGATTGGGGGGATCGCCAGCAGCTGACGCTGGAGTTCTCCGACCCCAGATGGGGTTCCGACATCAGCTTTATGCGGGTGTGGGGGCGCAGCAAGTGGCTGCGTACCCTCGGCGATAACCACAGATTCCTGATGCGGGCAGAGCAGGGGGCCATCATAGGTGACAGCTTCTCGTTGGTGCCGCCGTCCTTGCGCTTCTTTACCGGTGGCGATCAGACGGTGCGCGGCTTTGGTTACGAGAGCATCTCCCCCACCGGACCGGATGGCAAGCTGACCGGTGGCCGCTACACCAGCGTGGCCAGTCTGGAATACAACTACCGCTTCAGCGAGAAGTGGCTGGGGGCCATGTTTGTGGATGGCGGCACCTCAACCACCGATTACAGCGAGCCCTGGAAAATAGGTACCGGCGTCGGTGTACGCTGGGTCACCCCCATCGGCCAGGTCAGGCTGGATCTGGCGGTCGGGGTATCGGAGGAGGACAAGCCCTTGCGGCTGCATTTCGCATTGGGGCCTGAATTATGATGTTGTCTAAACGCTTTTTTCTTTGGCCGCTGCGGCTGTATCTTGCGCGGGGGTCTGCATTGTGATCTGGCTAAAACGCATTTTTCTCTGGCTGATGGGGCTGGTGTTCCTGCTGCTCATCGGCGTCAGCCTGCTGGGTTTTACCCATCAGGGCAACAAGTGGTTGTGGCAACAGGCCAAGGGAGCGCTGCCTTCTCTCAAGGGGGAGCTGGTGGCCGGTCAGCTTGGCTATGGCTGGACTCTGGAAGGGGCCGGCTGGCAGGATGCGCTGGTGGATGTCACGGTGGATCGCGCCGTGCTCGATTGGGATCTGGGCAAGTTGCTGCAGGGAAAGCTCTGGATAAAATCCCTGGCGGTGACCCATCCGGTGGTCAAGGTAGCTGACTCCGAGCCTGCTCCGGAAGAGCCTTCCGAACCCTTTGTCTGGCGCCCGCTGCCACTCAAGATCCAGGTCGACAGTCTCAAGGTGGTCGATCTCGATCTGGCAGTGCCCGGTGTGGCCGTGACGCTGGGGTCCCTTGATATCGGCGCCACCCTCAATCGCAAGGGGCTGATTGTGCGCGGCCCGGTGCTCGATAACCTGACGGTGACGCTGGATGATGCGGCACCCGCCAGCGCAGCCAAATCTGCCAAGCAGCCGGCCGCTAACGAGAAGCAAGCCGGTGCTGCGGTGGCGCGCAACGACAAGGCCAGCGCCAAGACAGCCAAACAGGGTAAAGGGACGCCAGCTGCGAATACGGCAAAGGCAGCCCCCATTCTCCTGCCCGCCATTCACCTTCCTTTCCCCATCCAGCTGGAAGGGGTCAGTGCGACCCGGGTGCAATATAAGCAGGGCGAGCTGATCGAAGGGCTCGACAAGCTGCTGCTGTCGGCCACTGCTGCCGACGATCGCATCGAGGTGCGCGAGCTCTCGCTGCGCCACGCCATGGTCGATCTGGCGCTCAAGGGACACATCCAGCTCAGTGACGACTACCCGCTGGCGGTGACGCTGGATGCCAAGGCCCGCAAGGGGCTGCTGGATGGCGAGCTGCAGGGTGAGCAGGCCACGCTGGCGCTGAGCGGTTCGGTCGGCAAGCTGGGGTTGGCGTTGTCGGCCAAGGGGCCGGTCGCCGCCAATCTCAAGGGCTCGCTGGCCGCCCTCGACCCGGATCTCCCTTTTGATGTGGCCCTCGACTGGAAGAGCCTCGGCTGGCCTCTTCACAAGCCTGCCAAAGATGAGCCGAGCTATCGGCTGGGCAAAGGGAGCCTGACTGCCAAGGGCAAGCTCTCCGGCTACCAGTTTGCCCTCAATACCTCCGGCAAGGGGACCGATGTCCCCCCCTTCAAGCTTGCGCTGGACGGCAAGGGGGATCTGGAGCGGCTCAGCAAGATCGCTTTGCAGCTCAATGCTCTCAAGGGGGAGCTGAAGCTCGATGGCAAGCTCGCCTGGAACAAGGGGATCGAGTGGCAGGGGACCACCCTGTTCAAGGGGATCAATCCGGCCGAGCTGCTGCCCGAGCTGAAAGGGACGCTGGCCGGTGAGCTGGAGAGCCGTTTCGTGATGAACGAGGCGGGTCACTGGGAGCTGAAACTGCCCAAGCTCAAGGTGGATGGCAAACTCAACCAGTACCCGCTGGCCCTCAAGGGGGAGCTCAGCGGCAACGACAAGATGGAGTGGCAGATCCCGGCGATCTCGCTGCAAAGTGGCCCCAACCAGTTGCAGGCCAAGGGCAGTATCAGCAGCGCCCAGTGGAAGCTCGATGCCAACCTGCAGGCTCCCCAGCTGGGGGGCATCTATCCCGGCCTGAAAGGGGATATCAAGGGGCAGGTGAAGGTCAGTGGCAATCAGCAGACGCCAAAAATCGATGCGGATCTCGCCTCCGAGCGGCTCTACTATGCCGGCACCGACCTGAAGGGGATTAGCCTCAAGGGCAATGCGGTGATCGGCGCCAAACCGGCCGGTGAGCTCGCGTTGTTGGTGGCGCAGTTGAAACAGGGCGAAACCAAGCTCA
The DNA here is from genome assembly GCF_963870295.1 of Aeromonas sp. ANP5. Classification (NCBI taxonomy): domain Bacteria; kingdom Pseudomonadati; phylum Pseudomonadota; class Gammaproteobacteria; order Aeromonadales; family Aeromonadaceae; genus Aeromonas; species Aeromonas sp. ANP5. The sequence continues at coordinate 21,412 of NZ_CAWMRY010000010.1, forward strand.
GCCAGCTGGCCCTGAACCTCAGCGGCGATATCAGTCAGCATCTGTTGACCCTGACCATGAAGGGTGACCCTGTTGCGGCCAACCTCAAACTGGGTGGCGGCGTGCGCGGGGATCACTGGCGCGGGGCGCTCTCCGAGTTGCGGCTGAAAACCCCGCTGCGCCGCTGGGACTTGAGCTCCCCCTGGGCGCTGGATCTCGATCTGCCGCGTCAGCGGCTGGCGATGGGGGATCTCTGCCTCGGCTCCCAAGGGGCCAGCCTCTGCGTCAAGGGGAGTCAGGTCTCCGCTGCCCAGGGTACCCTGGAGTTTGCCCTGAGCGAGTTTGATCTCAAGCGGCTGCGCCCCTGGTTGCCGGACAACTTCCGCTGGCAGGCGATGCTCTCGGCCGATGGGCGTGCCAGCTGGCGTGGCAATCAGCCGACCCTGCATGCGGTGGTGCGCACCACGCCGGGCACTTTTGTGGCAGATGGCCTCAAGACCGACTATCAGCAGCTGGCTCTGGCCCTGGATTTCGAGCGGCAGCAGGCGGCCATTCGCCTCGATTTTGCCTCCAAGCAGATCGGCAATATCGATACCGATCTGCTGATCAGGGAGCCTGCCGGTCGCGGTCTGCTCGGCGGTCAGCTCAAGTTTGACGATCTCAAGCTCAATACCTTCGCGCCGCTCATCCCTGAGGTGCGCTCCCTGCAAGGGATCATCTCCGCCGATGCCCGTTTCGACGGCACGCTTGCGGCGCCCCTGCTGTTTGGTCAGCTCAACCTGCGTGACGGTGAAGTGCAGACCCACTCCGATATGGTGACCCTGACCAAGCTGGTGACCCGCCTCAAGATCGAGGGCAACCGCGCCGAGCTCGATGGCTCCATGCTAGTGGGCAAGGGGCCGCTGGCGTTGGGCGGCTGGCTCAGCTGGGCCAAGATGCCGGTCAGCGGCAGCCTCACCATTCAGGGCAAGGATCTGGAGGCGCAATATCCGGGCATGGGCCGGGTCAGAGTCTCGCCCGATATCGCGGTGTCGCTGGGGGAGGAGACCCGGATTACCGGTCAGGTGGATATTCCCTGGGCACGTATTCTGGTCAAGAGCCTGCCGGATTCGGCGGTGGCGGTCTCCGACGATGTGACTGTGGTCTATGACGATCTGCCCCCGGCTCCCAAGCAGGCCAGCCTGCCGCTGGCGATGAAGGTGGCGATCCGCCTTGGCAACGATGTGAAGCTTGATGCCATGGGGCTGAAGACCGATGTTTCGGGCGGCCTCAATATCCGTCAGGATCCCGAGAAGCCGCTGGCAGGTAACGGCCAGCTGGTGCTGACCAACGGCCGCTTCAAGGCTTACGGTCAGAACCTCATCATCAAGGAGGGGCGTATCCTCTTCTCCGGTCCGCTGGATCGGCCCTTCCTCAACATCGAGGCCAACCGGGATCCCGATACCATCGAGGGTCAGGTGACGGTCGGGGTGCGGGTGACTGGCCCTGCCAGCAAGCCGGAGATCACTGTCTACTCCGAGCCGCAGATGGCGCAGTCGGAACAGCTCTCCTATCTGCTGCGCGGCAAAGGGTTGCAGACTGGCGGTGAGGATGGCGGTTTCAACGGTCTGCTGGTGGCCGGAGCGGTGAGTCAGGCGAATGGCGTGGTGTCGAGCATCGGCGAGTCGCTCGGGATGAGCGATGTCTCCCTCGATACCGCGGGCAGTGGTGACAACACCCAGGTGACGCTGTCTGCCTATCTGCTGCCGGGTTTGCAGTTCCAGTACGGGGTTGGGGTTTTCAGCCCCATCGCCGAATTCAAGCTGCGCTACGAGGTATTGCCACGGCTCTATCTGCAGGCGATGAGCGGGGTGGCTCAAGCAGTCGATATCTTCTATCGCTTTACCCTGTAACGCGTCACTCTGTAACAAGGCAGAGATGAGAGTAAACGGGAGGCGCAGGCCTCCCGTTTTTTATTGCGCAATCGACCGCGGGCAAGCCGTGATAAAGGTTGGCAGTGCAGAGGGAGAATGGATTGCGATGGGCCAAAAATGCGAAAACCCGGCGCTAGGCCGGGCTTTCTGAATGATGGTGGAGGGAGAAGGATTCGAACCTTCGAAGGCAGAGCCGTCAGATTTACAGTCTGATCCCTTTGGCCGCTCGGGAACCCCTCCACGGGGTATTGCTTTCAACTTGTCGCACTTGAAATGGTGGAGGGAGAAGGATTCGAACCTTCGAAGGCAGAGCCGTCAGATTTACAGTCTGATCCCTTTGGCCGCTCGGGAACCCCTCCACAAGTGCGAGGCGCATACTAACAGATCTTCCGGTTTTGTGAACCCCCAAGCAGGATTTTTCCATTAAAAGAATTGGATTTGTGGCCGATAACCAGTGAAATCGCCATTTTCGAGAGTTATCTCATGCTGCCCAGTTCAATCCGTAATCACCTGCTTGTTGATGAGGGCCAGTTGGGGCAGCGCCTCAACCGTGACCTGCAGCATGGGGATCGGGCGGATTTCCGGTTGCATCTGGCCCTGCTGACCGACGCGGTGGAGGAGCAGCCCTGGTTTGATGCCAAACCGGCGGCCACTCCCCAGAGCCGTGACTGGCGTCTGCACTTTGCGCTGAGACCGGCAGAGGTGCTGGTGGCTGAAGGGGCGGGGAGTGACTGCAGTGCCATCAATGAGCGGTTGCAGCAAGGGGGAAGCATGGTGGATGTACGGCTCTGGCTGGCGCTGCAAACACCGCCGCTGGCGGTCAAACAGCCACTGCTCGATGAGGCGGTCTACGACAACCTGTCACCGCTGGCGCGGGAGCGGTTGCAAGGAAAGCTGGCCGATATTCCACGCCAGGAGGATCCGCTGGTATTGCTGCCGATCCTCGATCGTTTGCAAGAGGGGATGGATACCCGGTTGCACTGGCTCAGTTGATGGCGCCTGTTCACTGGTGTAACGCGATGCTTGTCGGCAAATCACAGGCAACAAAAAGGCGGGTGCCCCCGCCTTTATGCTCTTTGGAATTTTTAGCCTTGCGGCATGCAATCAAGCGTCAGCTTCATCCGGTTGCGGCTGCTCTTTGAGCGCGGCATTGGCACGACGGGCAATCGGCTTTTCGGTGTGACGGTTGAGTTGGCGCTCCAGTTTTTGCCCCAGTTCGTTGATGGCGGCGTAGAGATCCTCATGCTCTGCCTGGGCAAACAGTTTGCCGTTGGGGATGCCAGCACTGGCTTCGACAGTGAACATCAGACGCTCTTTGGAAACAATCACATGGGGTGTGATGAGAGGCACCTGAAGACGTTCGAGCTTTTCAAAACGGGATTCGATGCGCTCGCGGATAGCCGGGGTGATGTCGATGATTTTGCTGGTAATTTCGATTTTCATATTGGCCCCCTTCGGGTCGTCTTGCTTGTGTCTTCACCTTCAGATTACTCATTGGTAAAGATTGAAATGTGATCCATGTCACATAACCTTCCCTTGGCTATTCAGCAACTTATAAATTGTGATCTTTTCCGGTTTCGTGCCAAAAACAGCTTGAGCTCCATGAAACTGGCAGGCAGTATGACGGGAATAGGATCGTTTCTGTCCCTTCTTGGCAGCACTTCGTGTCGACCTCATGTCCGGTTTCCACTGCTTGATATCGCATGTTTGTACTCTTCCCTCGCAACCTCTGATCTGATGAGCGGATGCTGGGGGCGTTGCTATGCCTGATTGGACATCAAACGTGGTTGGTTGTTGTGTTGGAGTGGTAAATGAAGCAGCAGGCCACGCAAGTCATGTGGTTTTTCGATCGGCAACATGATCAGTGGAGTCTCTCTGATCAGGGGGCCTACCAGCAGTGGCAAGGGGAGGGCAATCATCCCTGGGCCGCTCGCCTGTTACCGGAAGATGAGGCAGGCTTTGCCGACTTTCTCGTCCGGCTTCATGAATCACATCTGCCTGAACAGTTCATCGGTCATCTGAAAGATGATCAGGGGCAGCTCAACCATGTGCTCTGGAGCGGCCAGTTTGTGCCCACCCAGCAGATCTGCTGTGGCTGGCTGGCCCCTCTTGATACCGCCAACAGTGCAGTATCCTCTCTCAACCTCTCTTTGCCGTTGCTGCAAACCACCCTGCTCACCCAGTTGGCGCAGGCGCTCTCTGCCCGCACCGGGCTCGATTTCTTCAATACCCTGGTCAGCCAGCTGGCCCATATCCTCAAGGTGGATACGGTCTGGGTGGGTGAGTTGTGCGGTGCCGACCGGGTCAAAGTGCTGGCCGCCGACGGGCTGGCGCAGAAGGACTATCCGCTGGCGGGCTCCCCCTGTCAGGAGCTCTACAAGCAGGGGGCCATCTGTTTCGAGGTGATCGACGAGTCGCAGGAGTATCAACCCTGGCTGGCGGCCGGGCAGACTTATTATGGTCAGCCGCTGTTTGATGCCAGAGGCCAACTTCTGGGCCATCTGGCGCTGCTCTATTCGGCCCCGGCAGATACCAGCAACCTCACCTCGGTGCTCAATACCTTCTCGGTACGGATGGTGGCCGAGCTGGAGCGTCTGCAATCCGATGCCCAGATGCGCCTCTCTGCCGTTGCATTCGAGACCCACGAAGGGATCATCATTACGGATCCGGGGTTCAAGATCCTGCGGGTCAATAACGCCTTCAGCCAGATCACCGGCTTTGATAGCCAGTCGGTGCTGGGCCTGCATCTGGAAGAGGATCTCTGGCCCAATCTGGGGGGGCTCGGCTACGAGCTCAATACCCTCAGCCGCTGGCAGGGGGAGACCCAGCGTCGCCATGTCGATGGTCACACCTATCCCCAGTGGGAGATAGTGACACCGGTGCAGGATGAAAAAGGGGTGATCAGCCACTTTGTCATCTGCTTCGAGGATATCTCCGAGCGCAAGGCGGCCGAGCGACGCATTCAGGATCTCGCCTATTACGACGAGCTGACCGGATTGCCCAATCGCCGTCAGCTCCACGAGACTCTGGTGCAGACCTTCAACGAGGCGACCCGCGACGGTCTGATTGGCGCGCTGCTCTTTATCGATCTCGACCACTTCAAGACCATCAACGACTCCCTCGGCCACGCCACCGGTGACTGGTTGCTCAAAGAGGTCGCCGCCCGTCTCAAACGGCTGGTGCGACAGGGGGATTGTCTGGCCCGCCTCGGTGGTGACGAGTTTGTACTGCTGCTGCCATCGCTCTCGGCCAGCCCGCCCCAGGCGGAGATGCAGGCCGATATCATTGCCGAACGGCTTATCACCGAGATTGCCGCTCCTTATAGCTATGTGGGGCAGGTGCTGCACATCGGCGCCAGTGTCGGCATTACCCTGTTTCCGGATCGGGAGCAGGGGGTTGATGATCTGCTCAAGCAGGCGGATACAGCCATGTATCAGGCCAAGTCCGCTGGCCGCAAGACCCGTCGCTTCTTCGATGCCTCGATGCAGCAGCAGGCGGATCGCCGTCTGCTCATTCACAACGAACTGCGTAACGCCCTCAGTCAGCAAGAGCTGACCCTCTATTATCAGCCCCAGCATATGGTCGATGGCGGCGATATCATTGGTGTCGAGGCGCTCATTCGCTGGCAGCCGGCCGGTCGCTCGCTGGTCTCGCCGGCAGAATTTATCCCCATCGCCGAGGAGACGGATCTGATTGTCGATATCGGCAACTGGGTACTGCACGAGGCGTGCGCCCAGTATGTGCTGTGGGAGGAGAACGGCATCCATATTCCGCAGATCTCGGTCAACGTCAGTGCCAAGCAGTTCCATGCCACCGACTTTGTCGAGCGGATCCACGATGTGTTGGCGCAAACCGGCATGGATCCGGCCTGCCTCAATCTGGAGATCACCGAGTCCGTGGTGCTGGGCCATGCCGAGGACACCATCAGCAAAATGACCGAGCTCAAGGAGCTCGGCATCAGCTTTGCCATCGACGATTTTGGCGCCGGTTACTCCTCCCTGAGCTACCTCAAGCGGCTGCCTGCCGATGAACTCAAGATCGACCGCTCCTTCATTCAGGACATCCCGAAAGATGGCGACAACATGGCCATCGTCGAGGCGGTGATCGCCATGGCCCGCCATATGGGCTTTAACGTCACGGCGGAAGGGGTGGAGTCCCGTCAGCAACTGGAGTTTCTCAAGGCGCAGGGGTGCAGTTTCTATCAGGGCTATCTCGCCTCCAAGCCGCTGCCGGTGCCCTATCTGGAGAAATATGTACAGCGGCTGACCAGACCGGAGCAACTGCGCGAAATACAGCTGAGTGAGGCAGAAAAATAGTCCCTGCTCCCCGCTGTAGCGCTGCCCGGCAACGGGTAGAATGAGAGGCAGTAGACCCACCGCCACCGGGCGGTGTATTGCCCTCAATGGAGATGTTCAGTGAAAGCTGTATGGGGAATTGTTTTGTCGGCGCTGTTTGTGCCGACCCTGATGGCGCAGACTGCCGACCAGACGCTCTACCGTCAGGCGTATGACGCCGTACGGGCCAATGACCAGGCCCGTTTCCAGCAAATTCGTGCCCGGTTGACCCATTATCCCCTGTTGCCCTATCTCGACTACTATCAGCTCGCCTTTCGTCCGGGGGCGGCGGATTACAACGATGTGACTCGCTTTATCCGCCAGCATGGGGATACTCCCCAGTCCAACAGGCTGGAGCGCAGTTATCTGACCTATCTGGCCCAGAGCCAGCAGTGGTCGCAGTTCCTGCGCTTCTATCCGGTCAAGCCGAGCTCCACCGACCTGCTCTGCATGCACTATCAGGCGCTCTATTACACCGGCAAGCCGAAAGAGGCGTTGCAGGGGGCGGGCAAGATCTGGATGAGCGGCCAATCCCGTCCCGATGCCTGCTCACCGCTGTTCCAGCTGTGGCAGGCATCGGGTCAGCGAACCCAGGAGAAGATCTGGCAGCGGATGACGCTGGCGTTCGAGGCGGAAAACCCCAATCTGATCCGCCACCTTGGCTCGACCCTGGGTAGCGGCTTGCAGAGCTATGGCGATCAGATGGTGACCCTGTTCGAGCAGCCAGCCAAGGCGATGAACCCGGCCTATTTCAGCAGCAATCCCTATTCCCGCAAGCTGCTCTCCCTCGGCTTGACCCGCTATGCCAATCAGGAGCCTGAGTCGGTGCTGCGCCAGCTTGCGCTGTTTCGCAGCCGTTTCGGCCTGACCCAGGCCGAGGTGAAACCGGTAGAGCGTGCCATTGCCCGCCGCCTGCTGCTGGATCGTTCCATTGCCCAGCGCAGCTGGGTCGACAGCACGGTGAAAAAGCTGGCGGATCCCGACATTACCGAGCTGCGGGCGCGACTGGCCATCTGGGAGCAGGATTGGCGTGGCCTCTCCGGCTGGGTGAAGATGATGCCGATGGCCCGTCAGAAAGAGGATCGCTGGCGCTACTGGATGGCGCGCTCCCTTGAAGTGCAGGGGCAGCAAAAACCGGCGCGGGATCTCTATCTGGAGACTGCCAACCTGCGCGGTTTCTACGGTTTCATGGCCGCCCAGCGCACCGGGGTGCCTTATCGCATCAAGAACCAGAGCGTCAAGCATGTACCGGACTGGCGTACGGCCAGCCAGCGCTGGCCCTTCCTGTTGCGGGTGCGCGAGCTGCTGTCGATGAACGAGATTGCGGCGGCCCGCTCGGAGTGGATCCACAACATGGATCGCAATCCGGTGGCCCAGCGTATCGAGTTTGGTCATATCGCCCTCAATCAGGGGTGGCACGAGCTGGCCATTCTCGCCAGCATTCGCGCCGAAGCGTGGGATGCCCTCGACCTGCGCTTCCCGCTGCCGCTCAAGCGCACCTTCTCCCAGATGGCGCAAGAGCGCACCATGAACACCAGTTTGCTCTATGCCATTTCCCGTCAGGAGAGTGCCCTCTATCCGCTGGCCCAGTCGCCGGTGGGGGCGCGCGGTCTGATGCAGCTGATGCCTGCCACCGCCAAAGAGACCGCCGGCAAGCTGGGGGTGCCCTATCGCAACGAGCAGCAACTGTTTGATCCGACGATGAATATTCGTCTGGGAAGCGCCTATCTCAAGCGCTTGCTGGATGTCTATGATGGCAACCGGATCCTGGCGGCGGCCGCCTACAACGCCGGGCCAGGACGGGTAAAACGCTGGCGAGAGCAGAGTGACAACAAGCCGATGGACGTGTGGGTCGAGAGCATCCCCTACAAGGAGACCCGCAACTACGTGCAAAACGTGTTGTCGTTCGATCTCATCTATCAGCACAAGCTGCAGCAGCCGCTGCGCTTCATGTCAGAGCGGGAGCTCAAACACGCCTATTGAGTCGGGGGCCGCCAGCCGGCCCCTGTTTTCAAATTTCCCTGCTGCCGGGTATCATCGGGTAAGGTTTTGTTACCAAAGGAAACATGCCTGGTGACCTGGCTCCGGGAATTGCATCAGGCCGCAGGGTATACTCGGGCGTCGGCACCGACAGGTTCCCCCACAATAAAGGAATGGATAGTGGCAACGATTAAAGACGTTTCTCAGCTGGCAAATGTGTCTATCTCCACCGTGTCGCGGGTTATCAACAACACGGCACAGGTAGCACCGGAAAAGCGTGAGGCCGTACTGGCGGCCATGAAGGAACTGAATTTTCGACCCAACAGTTTTGCCCAGGCACTGGTCAGCAAGCGTTCCAACTGCATTGGCGTGCTGGTTGGCGACCTCTGCGGCGGCCCCTTCTTTGCCCAGATGATGCGTGGCATCGAAACCATGGTCGATCAGGCCAACAAGTTCACCATCGTCATGTCTGGCAACCACGATATCGCGCGCGAGCGTCACGCCATTCAGGCGCTCCTGCAGCGCCAGTGCGATGCGCTGATCCTCCACAGCAAGGCGCTCCCGGACGAGGAGCTGAGCGAGCTGGCGGCTGGCTCTACCCCCATCGTTTTCATCAACCGTCAGGTGCCGGGCTTTGAGGATCGCTGCGTCTGGCTCGATAACCAGGCGGGGATCACCACCGCGTGCCAGCACTTGCTGGATGCCGGTCATCGCAACATCGCCTTTATCACCTCCGATGATGAAGAGTTTGTCGATGGTCAGCAGCGGATGGCCGGTTACACCCAGACCCTGGCCAGAGCCGGGATCGCCTTTGATCCTGCACTCGTTAGCCGCGCCTATGCCGACGAAAATGGCGGATATGTGGCGATGAGTGAACTGCTGGCCCGTGGTGTCGAGTTCACTGCCGTGCTCGGTTTCAACGACGGTATGGTGGCGGGGGCAATCTCTTGCCTGCTGGAGCGGGGTTACAAGATCCCGCAGCAGGTGTCGGTGGTGGGGTTCGACGATATCCCCTACGCCCGCTACATCTATCCCAAGCTCACCACGGTGCGCTACCCCATCGAGGAGATGGGCAGCCGCGCTGCCGAGCTGGCGCTGCGTCTGCTCGATCACAAGCCGGTGGATGGCCTGGCGCTCAAGTTTGAAGCCCAGCTGGTGGAGCGTGAGTCAGTCGCCTGACGTGCGTCAGACAGTGAACAACAAGGTGGCCCCATCGGGGCCACACTCTTTTCTGCGTTATCTCTCTAATCCGCCATTTATCCCGCCAGGGCGACCCGCTGCTGACGGCGCGCCTCAACCACTTCTGCCACCATATCGAGCAGTTGCCTTGTCTGTTCCCAGCCGATGCAGCTATCGGTGATCGACTGGCCGTAGCGCAGCGGTTTGCTGCCGATATCCTGACGCCCTTCGCAGATAAAACTTTCCACCATGATGGCGGCGATGGCATGGCTACCAGCACCCAGCTGGTCGGCAATGTCACGGGCAACCAGCAGCTGGCGGGCATGCTGCTTCTGGCTGTTGCCGTGGCTGCAATCGATCATCAGCCGGGGTGACAGATGCTGCTGGCGCAGCAAGTCTCCAGCCTCTGCCACATGACAGCTCTGATAGTTGGGCTGCCGGCCACCGCGCAGGATCAGGTGGCAGTCGGGGTTGCCATGGCTGCGCACCAGTGCCAGCTGGCCATCACCGGAAGGTTGGGTATAGAGGTGGGCCGCCCGGCTGGCGAGGATCGCCTCGACTGCGATCCGGATATTGCCATCGGTGCCGTTTTTAAAACCGATGGGACAGGGGAGAGCGGAGGCTAGCTGGCGGTGGAGCTGGGATTCGGTGGTGCGGGCACCGATGGCGCCCCAGCTGATGAGATCCCCCAGATAGAGCATGCTGGTGAGATCGAGAAATTCGGTGGCACAGGCGAGCCCTTCCTGTCCAAGTGCCAACAGTAACTCCCGGGCCTGGGTTAGTCCCTTTTCCAGTTGATCGCTGCCATCGAGGTCGGGATCGAAGATAAATCCTTTCCAGCCGAGCGTCGTGCGCGGCTTTTCGAAATAGGTGCGCATCACCAGTTGCAGCTGCTCCCCGTATTGGCCCTGCAGTTCAGCGAGCCGGCCACCATAGTCGCGGGCGGCTGCCGGATCGTGAATGGAGCAGGGGCCGATCACCAGCAGCAGGCGATCATCCTCTCCCTGCAGAATATGGCGGGCTTGCTGGCGGCTGCGTGCGATCTGGCGAGCGAGCCGTGCCGGACAGGATCTGGTCTTTAACATCTCGTCAGGGGTGGGCAATGTGGCAAGGGGTGAAGCATTCAGAAGTGAGGTGAACATGAGCGATCCTGATGACAAATGGAAATCTGCATGCTCTTTGCTGTCCAGTGGGGATCTTCCCCTTATTCTCTTGGTTAACAGAACGCGGGCATGGGCCCGCGCTCTGTTATATCGACCTTGGCTACCTTAGAAGCGGGCTGAGCCGCTGACGTAGTAGCTGCGACCCGGTTCGACGTTCTGGAAGACAGTATCTTTCTCTTGCAGGCGCACGTCGGTCAGGTTGTTGATCCCCAGTCGCAGGTCAAAGTTCTCGGTGACCTTGAAGCCGGTGCCGAGATCGAAGGTCTGATAGCTGGGCAGCTTGTGCAGTACGACAACCTTGTTGACGGTCTGCTCGGCAAACTGGGTGCCGGTGTAGGTGGTGCCGACAAAGGCATTGACCCGTTCGGTGGCCTGCCAGGTGATCTTGGCGTTGGCCTTGTGCTCAGGCCGCTCGGGCAGAGCCTGGCCCTGATCGCCTTCCGCCTTGAGGTAGGTGTAGTTGGCGCCAAGGTTGATATTGTCGGTCAGATCGAGCTTGCCGGTCAGCTCCAACCCCTTGGTGGTGGCTTTCTCCAGGTTGTACCAAGTGCGGTCAGTGGAGTTCGGCAACTGCTTGAAGGTGAGCATGTCGTCGATGTCGGAGTAGAAGAGGGTGGCGCTGGTCTCCCAGATCCCTTCTCCTGCGATGACACCCAGCTCGTAGTTGGTGCTGGTTTCCGGCTTGACCTTGTCGCTGCCATAGATGCGGCAGCTGCCGCCGCAGCTCTCGATGCTGTAACCGCTGGAGTACTGGTGCGGCGCCGGTGCCTTGAAGGCCTGGCTGACACCACCTTTCACTGTCACCACATCGTTCATCTCATAGACCAGATAGCCGCGCGGGGTGAAGTGGCTGCCGTAGATCTCGTGGTGATCGTAACGGCCGCCCAGCGTGAAGGTCAGGCTGTCGGTCAGGCCAATTTCGTCCTGAGCAAACAGCGCCTCCTGAGAGTGGCTCTCTTTGCCGCCGATATCCTTGTAGCTCACCGCATCCACCAGCTCCCGATCCAGATATTCACCACCCAGGGTCAGGTAGTGGTTGGCCAGCGCCAGGTTGGTATAGCCCTTGAGGGTCAAGGTGTTCTCTTCCAGCTCCCGCTGCTGTGGGGCAGAGTAGCTGGTGTTGAAGTCGTCGATCTGGGAGGTCTCGTAGTTGGCCATGACGGTGGTGTCACCCCAGCTCCAGTTCCCCTTGTGGGTCAGCCCAAACAGGTTGCGATCGTTTTGCTGCTGGCGGCTGTGCACCTTGTTGCCGGTTTTGCGGAAGATATCGAGAGGCCGCTCATCCTGGTTGTAGAGGTAATCCAGCTCGAAGCGCTGCTGCTCATCCACCAGCCAGCTCAGGGTGGAGGCGAAGTTGCGGGTCTGCTTGGCTTCGATAAGGGGGATGCCGTCAGCAGCTTCGGTGGGGGTCCAGGCTTGACGGTCATACACCTCGCCGTTCATCCGGATCAGCAGGTTGTCGGTCAGCGGGCCGGTAAAGCCCAGGTTGGTTCTGTGCTGATCGCCGCCATCCTTGCCCTCGATGGCTTTGAAGTCGGCATCGGCCGCCCCTTGCCAGGTTTTGCCCGGCTGCTTGGTGATGATGTTGATGACACCCCCGATGGCATCGGAGCCGTAAAGTGCCGACATGGGGCCACGGATCACCTCGACCCGCTGGATCATGCCAAGGGGCACGGGAGTGTTGTCGAAGTTGCCGCCGCGCCACAGGGCATTGGAGGAGGAGAGGCGTTTGCCATCCACCAGCACTAGCGTGTACTTGCCGGACATGCCGCGAATACCGATATCGCTGCGGCCATTGGTGTCAGCTTCAGCCTGAATGCCCACTTCGTGGCGCAGCAGGTCGGCAAGGTCATTGACGGGCGCGGCGGCGATCTGTTCGGCCGTGATGACCGAGATGGAGGCCGGTGCCGAGCGGGTATTGTGCGCCGTGGTGGTGACGGTGATCACCTCATCGGCTTGAGGGGCGTTGCTGGCGGCGATCGCTTGCTGGGTCAGCAGAGTGACGATGGTAGTGGCCAGCAGGCTGGGAGCAATAAAACGGGAGGTTGAGGATTTCATTATTTACATCTTCCATAATATACAAATGATAAGCGTTATCATTATCAAGTTGAATTTGCTCCGATCGCAACTCTTTTTTATCGGCGAAGCTCAGTTTCGTTCGTCACCCGCTTTTGACTAAAAAGAAGTTAATGAAATTGATTCTCATTTGTATTGATCGTTTTTTCGCTCCTTGTTAGGATGCCGTTCACCCTGATATCAGGTGAGTCAAATGACTCACATTAAGTCGTATCAGGCAGTGATTCATTCCAAGGAGTAGCACCGTCATGTGTGACCATGCACTGGAAGGAGAGTGGCCCGCCACTGCGGCCGGGCTGGATAAAGTGTGCTGTTTTGCCAGCGGTGACAGGGTACTGGTCGCTTCCGGTATCCACGACAGTTTTACCGGCATTCCACCGGAGAAGCTGCTCGCCCATCTGCGTCAGTTGCGCCAGCAGGGGATGGCCAATCCCATCGCCATCGGCGCCATCCCGTTTGATACCCAATCTCCCTGGCATCTGGTGATCCCGGCGCAATCGCAGTGGGTTGCAAGGGATGCCCTGTTGCCCGCCCGCTGTTGCCAGCTCCATGGCGAGGTGAGCGAAGTGACCGGCTCCGCCCACTATCAGGGGGCAGTGCGGGCAGCGTTGCAGCAGTTCAGTGAGGGGCAGCTCGAGAAGGTAGTGTTGTCGCGCGCCATCGATGTGCAGAGCGCAGAGCAGACCTCCCCCGCACACGCCTATGGCTCTCTGCTGGCCCAGAATCCGGGGGCCTATGTGTTCCAGATCCCGCTGCCGGAGGGGGAGACCCTGCTTGGTGCGAGCCCCGAGCTGCTGGTGTCACGCAGTGAGATGGAAGTGGTGAGCAATCCGCTGGCGGGCTCCCGTCCGCGCCACGCTTTTCCTGATCAACAGGCGGCCAGTGCCGAACTGCTGGGGGCGCAGAAAGATCGCTATGAACATGCGCTGGTGGCCGATGCAGTCGCTGCGGCTCTCTCTCCCTTCTGCCGCGAGCTGGATGTCCCCCTAGAGCCGCAGGTGATCGCCACTCCTACCATGTGGCACCTCTCGACCCGCATCGCCGGACGGCTCCATGAGCCCTCTCCCGTTCTGGCACTGGCGCTGGCGCTGCACCCGACACCAGCGGTATGCGGCACACCGCTCTCGGCAGCGCGTCAGGCCATCTCCCGGCTCGAGGGGTACGATCGCCGCTTCTACTGTGGCGCCGTCGGCTGGATGGATGCCGATGGCAATGGCGAGTGGGTTGTCACCATTCGCTGTGGCGTGCTGGCCGGTAGGCAACTGCGACTCTATGCTGGCGCCGGGGTGGTGGTGGGCTCTTCGCCCGAAGCAGAGTGGCAGGAGACCGCCGCCAAGCTCGGCACCATGTTGCGTGCCTTCGGCCTCGAAAGCCGGGAGCCGGAGGTAACTGCATGAAGCCGCTGGTGCCCTTTACCCCCTGGCCCGCCGAGCTGGCAGCCCACTACCGGGCACAAGGGTGGTGGCGCGGACAACCGCTCACCGCCCTGCTCGATGACTCCGCCGAACGTTATCCCGAGCGCACGGCCCTGATCTGCGGCGAGCGCACCCTCAGTTATGGCCAGTTAAAGCGTGAGGTCGATGCGCTGGCGGCGCGGCTGGCCGCGCGCGGGCTGGGCCATGGCGATAGTGCGCTGGTGCAGTTGCCCAACTGCGCCGAGTTCTATATCTGCTGGTTTGCCCTGATCCGCTGCGGAGTAGTGGCGGTGCATGCCCTCTACAGCCATCAGCGGCGCGAGCTGGTGGCCTTTGCCCGCCAGATTGAGCCCGCCTTGCTGGTACTCAGCCCCTCCCATCCCGGCTTTGCCGGTGAAGCGGGGAGCCTCGTGGCCCTTGATGAGCGGGTATCTCCTTCCTGCCAGACACTGCTGTTCGAGCAGGTAGAAGGCTCCGATCTTCAGTCAGGATTTGCATGGCGTCGGCCTGACCCGATAGCCCGTGCTGATGGTTCGTCGCTGACGGCTATCGCGCCAACTCCTACCCCGGCCGATCAAGTCGCTTTTTTCCAGCTCTCCGGCGGCAGCACCGGCACCCCCAAACTGATCCCCCGTACCCACGATGACTATGGCTACAGCGTGCGCCAGAGCGTAGAGGTGTGCGGTTGGGATGAGCGGGTGATCTATCTCTGCGCTCTGCCAGCGCCCCACAACTTTCCCCTGAGCTCCCCCGGGGCACTCGGGGTGTTTTATGCCGGTGGCTGCGTGGTGCTGGCAAAGGATCCCTCTGCAGCAACCTGTCTGCCGCTGGTACAGCGTCATCAGGTCAACTGGGCGGCGCTGGTGCCACCGGCTCTGGCGCTCTGGCTGGAGGCGGCCAGCCACTATCCGCAGACCTCTCTGGAGTGTGTGCAGGTGGGCGGCGCGCGCCTCAGCCCGGCTCACGCCGAGGCGGTAGCGAGCCGCCTTGGTTGCCGCTTGCAGCAGGTGTTTGGCATGGCCGAGGGGCTGGTCAACTACACCCGCATCGAGGATGACCAGTGGCACATCGTCAATACCCAGGGCCGCCCGATGAGCCCGGGCGACGAGGTGGAGGTGCGGGATAGCGATGGGCACCACTTGCCCGATGGTGAGTGCGGCGAGCTCTGGACGCGTGGCCCCTACACCTTTCGCGGCTACTTCAAGGTTGATGCCCACAATCAGCGGGCTTTTGATCGGGACGGTTTCTACTGCACCGGCGATCTGGTCTGCCGCTTGCCCGGCGGTCATCTGATAGTGGTGGGGCGCAACAAGGATCAGATCAACCGGGGTGGGGAGAAGATCGACGCCCTCGAAATTGAAGAGCTGTTGCTGACCCACCCGGAAGTGCGGCAGGCGGCGCTGGTCGCCATGCCGGATCCCATGCTCGGGGAGCGCAGCTGCGCCTTTTTGATGTGCCGCGAGCCCCTTAATCTGCCCCGCTTGCGCCGTTTCCTGCGCGAGCAGGGGGTGGCCGATTACAAACTGCCCGATCGCCTGGTGCTGGTGGAGCAACTGCCCCACACCCCGGTCGGCAAGATAGACAAACAGACGCTGCGCGAGCAGCTCGCCAAGGAGTGTGCATGACCATTCAATCCCTCGCCGCCTACCCGCTGCCTACCGCCGAGGAGCTGCCCATCGGGCGGGTGAACTGGCCTTTCGAACCGGGCCGCGCCGCCTTGCTGGTCCACGATATGCAGCACTATTTCGTCGACTTCTACGGGCCGGACAATCCGCTGATCAATCAGGTCATCGACCATATCGCCACCCTGATCCGTCAGGCGCGTGCTCTCGGCATGCCGGTGGTCTATACCGCCCAGCCCGCCGAGCAGAGCCAGGCCGATCGGGCGCTGCTCAATGACATGTGGGGGCCGGGGCTGACCCGAGCGCCGGAGCGCCAACCCATCGTCCCGGCGCTGGCGCCCGAGCCGCAGGATACGGTGCTGGCCAAGTGGCGCTACAGCGCTTTTTGCCGCTCACCGCTGGCCGAGCTGATGGCCGAATGGGGGCGGGATCAGCTGGTGATCTGCGGCATCTACGGCCATATCGGGGTGATGCAGACGGCGGTCGATGCTTTTATGCGCGATATCCGCCCCTTCCTGGTGGCAGATGCCATCGCCGACTTCTCCCGCGAGGATCATCTGCTGGCGCTCTCCTACGTCAGCCGCAATGCCGGTCGGGTGATTACCGTGGCCGAGGTGATGGCGGCCAGCAAACGCCCCCTGACTCTGGAGTCGCTACGTGCTCAGGTGTTGGTGCGGCTGCCCGCCGAGATGCAGCAGGAGCAGCCCACCGAGGATGACAACTTGCTCGACTACGGTCTCGACTCGCTGGCGGTGATGGGGCTGGTGGAAGAGTGGCGTCAGCAGGGGCTGGTGGTGGAGCTGGCCGAGCTGGCCCGCGCGCCGACCCTGGCTCACTGGTGGGGGCTCCTCTCCCGTCAGCACAATGTCAGCCAACCCAATGTCAGTCAGGCCACGGCTTATCAGGTCAACGAAGATCATGTCACCGAACCGGAGTGCACCCCATGAGCGAGTGGCAAGGCAGAACCGTCTGGGTAACCGGTGCGGCACAGGGAATTGGCCATGCGGTGGCACGTACCTTTGCCGAGGCGGGAGCCAGCGTGGTGGCGTTCGATTTGCAACTGGTCGAGGCGCTGCCCGGCAACGTGAAGGGAGTGGTGATCGATATCAGCGACAGCGAGGCCGTGACCCGCTGCTGCGAACAGCTGCTGGACGAGGGGCTGGGGCCCGATGTGCTGGTCAATGTCGCGGGCGTACTGGCGACCGGCAAGCTCGATGAGGTGGATGACGCCCTCTTGCAGCGCACCTTCGCCATCAACACCTTCGCCCCCTTCTACCTGATGCGGGCCCTGACCCCCTGGTTTCAGGGGCGGCGCAGGGGCGCCATCGTCAATGTCTCCTCCAATGCCGGTCGGGTACCGCGAGTGGGGATGGGCATCTATGGCGCCTCCAAGGCGGCGCTGACCAGCCTCACCCAAACGGCAGGGCTGGAACTTGCCCCCTATGGGGTGCGCTGCAATCTGGTGTCGCCGGGCTCGACCCGTACCCCGATGCTGTACGGCATGTGGCAGGAGGGGGAACAGCGCGAAGGGGAGCTGCGCACCATCGCGGGCCTGCCCGGGCAGTTCAAGCTGGGGATCCCCCTTGGCAAATTGGGAACACCCGACGAGGTGGCTGCCTGCGTGCTGTTTCTCGCCTCCGATGCCGCCAGCCATATCACCTTGCAGGATCTGGTGGTCGATGGCGGTGCCACCCTGGGGGTCTAGCCCGCGCACTGCCGATCTGGCAGGCGTGACACTCTCTTTATGGAGGAGGCCTGGCCTCCTCACTTTTCAGCCATGCGGGCAGGGGCAAGCCGCTGCCCGCTCGATGTTTGCGCAAGGACATTCCCATGGAACAGACAATGGCGATGCGCGCCACCCATCAGCGTGGGGAGCACCCGCGCTGGCCGCTTACCACTGCTCAGGCGGGCATCTGGTTTGCCCAGCAAAAATACCCGCAGAGCCCCGCCTGCAATACCGGCGAGTACTGGCTGCTGGAGGGGGCGCTGGCTCCCCATCACTTCACCCGAGCGGTGCGTCAGACCATCGACGAGATCCCCGGTCTGCATTGTGCCTTTGTGGCCACTGCCGATGGCCCGCAAATGGTGGCCAATCCCGCCTGCTGGCAACTGACCGAGCGGGATCTGCGCAGCGAAGCCGATCCACTCGCCGCCGCTCAGGCCGAGATGCGTGCGCAGCTGGCCGTTCCCTTCAATCTGGCCGGGGGGCCGCTGTTTGCCACCACCCTCTATCGCCTTGGCGAGGGGCGGTGGGCCTGGTTTATCGCCGTGCACCATATCGCCATCGACGGCTTTGGCCTGAGTTTGCTCTGCCAGCGGGTGGCGAGCTGGTATGAGGCGCTCTGCATCGGCGAGCAGCCTGCTCCCTGTCGTTATGCGACCCAGCAGGAGTTGTTGGCCGAGGAGGCGGCCTATCAGGATTCGCCGCGCGCCGCGCGGGATCGCGATTTCTTCGTGCAGCAGCTGGCCGGGGTGGAGAATCCTGCGTCGCTCTCCCGCCGTCCGGCGCAAGGGCCGGGCCCCACATATCGTCTTGAACAGCGCCTTTCTGGCCGCCAGTGGCAGGCACTGGTGGCACGGGCGAGTCGTTTAGCCTGTCACCCCTACAGCCTGCTGCTGGCAGCAGTGGCCAGCTATGTGCAGCGGATGAGCGGTGCTGGCGAGGTAGTGCTGGGTATTCCGCTGATGGGGCGACTGGGCTCAGCGGCGGCCGATACCCCCTGCATGAAGGTCAATGTGGTGCCCCTGCGCATTGAACTGAGCGGCACCAGCCGGGTAGGGGAGTTGCTGGCACAGGTCGAGCGGCAATTTGCCGCCCTGCGCCGTCATCAGGGCTGCCGTCAGGAGTGGTTGCAACAGCGCCAGCCGGGCCAGCCTCTGTTTGGCCCTCAGGTCAATCTGATGCCCTTTGCCCGTACCCTCAGCGTTGGTGAAGGACACAACCAGGTTCGTGGTGAGGTGCAGGTGCTGGCGGCGGGGCCGGTGGAGGAGTGCGCCTTCTATTTTGCCGAGGAGGCAGGCGCTATGACCCTGACCCTCGAAGCACATCAGGGGCGCTTCAGCCAACAGGAGAGTGAACGTCATCTGGCCCGGCTGCTGGCCTATCTGGCCGCCTGGAGTGCGGCGGCTGACGAGGCCCTGGCGGTGCGCTTGCCGCTGCTGCTGTCCTGTGAGCAGGCTGAGCTGGCGCGCTGGAACCAGACCGACTATCCGTTGCCGACTACCACTCTGAGCGCACTGCTGGCCGAGGGGCTGGCGGCGGCAGATCAGAGCGCCATCGCGCTGGAGTGTGGTGCCGAGCGCTGGAGTGTGGCCGAGCTGCGCCAGCGTACCCGCCAGCTGGCCAGCTATCTGGCGGGAAGAGGCGTGGGCCCCGGTTGTCGGGTAGCGGTAGTGATCCCGCGCGCTCCCGAGCTTATTCTCGCCCAGCAGGCCATCATGGCGGTGGGGGCCGTCTATGTACCCGTTGATCCGGACTATCCGGCGGAGCGGATCGGCTACATTCTCGCCAGCAGCGATCCTGCGCTGGTGTTGACCAGCCATACGCTTCAGATGCCGCTCGATGTGGCGGCGCCACTTGTCTGCCTCGATGCCCCCGGTGTGGCAGAGCAGCTGGCTGCGGTAGAGTTGGCAACTACAGCACCTTGTGAGCTGCCAGCCCCCAAACCGGAAGATGCGGCCTACATTATCTACACCTCCGGCTCGACCGGTCGGCCCAAAGGGGTGGTGGTGAGCCATAGCTCCATCGTCAACCGGCTGCTCTGGATGCAGCACATGTATCCCATCGGCCCGGCGGATCGGGTGCTGCAAAAGACCCCGGCCGGTTTCGATGTCTCCATCTGGGAGTTCTTCTGGCCCTTTATGACCGGGGCGCGGCTGGTGCTCGCCAAACCGGGCGGCCACAAGGATCCCGCCTACCTTGCCGAGCTGATTGAGCAGGCCGGGATCACCACTTTGCACTTTGTCCCCTCCATGCTGCAGATCTTCGTCGCACAAGCCGAGCCTGCCCGTTGCCACGCCCTGCGGCAGGTCTTCTGCTCCGGCGAGGCGCTGCCCGCGGATCTGGTGCAGCGCTGGTATGGGGCATTTTCAGCCCCCCTGCACAACCTCTATGGCCCGACCGAAGCGGCGGTGGATGTCACCTGGTATCCCTGCCGGGCAGACGAGGCGGTGACCAGCGTGCCCATCGGCTATCCGGTCTGGAATACCTGTATCCACATTCTCGACCCCTGGTTGCAGCCGGTGCCCCCCGGTGTAGCGGGGGAGCTCTGGATCGGCGGCGTGCAGGTGGCGGAGGGCTACTTTGGCCAGCCCGAGCTCACCGCCGAGCGCTTTATTGCCAACCCCTTCGGGGCGGGTCGGCTCTATCGCAGCGGCGATCTGGCTGCCTGGCGTGAGGATGGCGCCATCGAGTATCTGGGGCGACTCGATTTTCAGGTGAAGATCCGTGGCCAGCGCATCGAACTGGAGGAGATAGAGCAGGTGCTGCTGCGCCATCCCCGGGTGGCGCAAGCGGTGGTGCAGGCCCCCGAATTTGCCCCCGGCGATCGCCGTCTGGTGGCCTATGTGGTGGCCGTAGATAGCAGAGAGTTGACGCTGGCCGAGTTGGCACCCGCCCTTGGCGCTGCCTTGCCTGACTACATGGTGCCGGGGCTCCTGGTAAACCTGGCCGAGCTGCCACTCACCCCCAATGGCAAGCTGGATCGCAAGGGGTTGCCGCTGCCCGACATGGCGTCGGCGGTGGGTCAGTCACTGCCGAAAACCCTGCTGGAGGAGCGGCTCTGTCGCCTCTTCGCCGAAGTACTGGGGCTGGCGCGGGTCGGCGCCGACGATAACTTCTTTGCGCTCGGTGGCCACTCCCTGCTGGCGGCGCAGTTGGTGGTGCGCATTGAAGAGTCGACCGGACAGGCGCTCACTTTGGCCAGTCTGTTCGAAGCGCCGAGCCCAGCCCAGCTGGCGCGTCGTCTTGGCGGCGAGCGGGAGGCCATGCCCATGCTGTTGCCCCTGCGGGCGCATGGTACGCAGTCCGGCACATCGTGCCCCACCCTCTTTTGCGTCCACCCCGCAGGGGGGCTCGGCTGGTGTTATGCGCCGCTGGTGCCCCATCTGCCAGCCGACATGGCGGTCTATGCCTTGCAGGCAAGGGCGCTCTGCCAATCGGATGCGCCGCTGCCTGCCAGCTTCGACGAGTTGGCCCTCGATTATGTGACCGAGCTGCGCCGTCAGCAGAGCGAGGGGCCCTACTGGCTGCTCGGCTGGTCACTCGGGGGCATGCTGGTGCACCGGATGGCCGCCATGCTGCAAGAGCAGGGACAAGAGGTGGCCATGGTGCTGCTGCTCGATGCCTACCCCTGTCAGCAGTGGCAGACCCAGCCGTTGCCCGACGAGCAGCGGATGCTCGATGCGCTGCTGCGGATGGGGGGGATTGCGGTTGCGGACGAGGCGCTGGACTCCCTCACTCGAGACGAGGTGGTGGCCCGACTGGGGGCGGAGGGGAGTGCGCTGGCCATGCTCGACGAGCAGGTGGTGAGCGCCATGATTGAGCTGGTGGGCCACAACAACAGGCTGATCCGTGAGCCGGTCGACTATTGCTACCACGGGGAGGTGATCTTTATCGAGGCGTCAGCCTCTCGCCAGCCCTGGCTGGATGGACGTGGTTGGGAGCCGCTGACAAAAGGGGAAATCCGCTATGAGCGCTTCCCCTGCCTCCATCAGGAGATGGTGCATCCCGACTGGCTGGCGAAGATCGGCGCCCTTATTTGTGAGCGGGTCGATGGGGTCGGGCAACAACCGCACATCCGGCAGGAGGAGGACGCATGACCCCGGTTGCCGCCATCCGGGAAGCCTTGCTGGCGGGCAAGCTGGTAGGGCTGGGGGAGCCGCACTGGCACCCGGATTTTATCCGGCGCCAGCACGCCTGGCTGTGTGATCCGGCGCTCTGGGGAGTCATGACTGATCTGGTGCTGGAGTGCGGCAACCGCCGCCATCAGGGCTTGCTCGATGCCTGGCTGGCGGGGCAGGAGAGCTGGCAAGGGGAGCCGCTGACGCTGGCACGGCTCTATCCGGTCTGGCTCGACTCCTGTGCCTTTCCCGCCTGGATGGCCCCCGAGTTTCCGGCCCTCTTTGCCGCTCTGCGCCAGAGCAATCTGGCGCGCCCCGAACATGTGCGGCTGCGGGTGCATCTCTGCGAGCCCTTGTTTGAGTGGCAGGAGATGAGCCCGGAGCGCTGGCAGCAGCACAACAGGGGGCGGGATCAGGCGCTGGCCGACTATCTTCTTGCACTTCCCGCCCGCGGCGTGGTGGTGCTGGCGGGGGCACGCCATCTGTTCAAAGTCGCAGGGGATCCCCACTTTGCGCAGCCGACGCTGGGCCAGTTGCTGGAGGCCGCACGGCCGGGTTGGTTGCATGTCCTTCACCCCTGGCCAATGGTTGATGGGAAGGGAGATGAGGAGGAGCGGGTGTGCGAGCTGGCTGGGATCGCGACTGCCGATCTCTATCCACACTGGCCGGCGCATCCGCCGCTGGAGACTCTTATCGACAGGTTGGTGCGCGTGGCTGACCGGGGACGGGAGATGCGAATTTGCCCCACCTTGCTGGCCGAGCCCTGGCGCAGCCGCTTGTTGAGTCGCGCTCACTTGCTGCCAGTTGGCATGGCCCGCCAGCTGCAACACTGGCTGGCGTAACTGCTGGTTGGAGTAACGGCTGACTGAAGTAACTCAATGGGGGAGCAAGGCTCCCCTTTTTCACATTTGGCATCCTGCGTTCAGTGCTGCAAAGTTGCACCATTTACGGCATACCTTGCCACTCATCGACGAAAATTCAGCTCCTTCGCTACTTTAAAGAAGTTTCTACTGGTCTTACCTGAGTAAATTCCTTTGCTTTTTATTTAACAAGGTATTTACATCTAGGTGTCACCAGCATCGGTGACGCTCACAACGGCAAGGAGCCAATTATGACCCATGTCGACATCCCTTTCCTTCGTTACCTCGATGCGGAAGGGTGCCCGGTCGCCACCTTACCGACCTGGCTGGACAAGGCGATACTGCACACCTTCTACCGCAATATGGTGATGGTGCGCAGCTATGACAAAAAAGCGATTGCGCTGCAACGAACCGGCAAACTCGGTACTTTTCCCTCCCATCTCGGCGCAGAAGCCGTGGGGATTGGCATTGGTCTGGCCATGCAGCCGCAGGATGTCTACGTCCCCTACTATCGGGACATGCCCACCCTCTATGTGCGGGGCGTGCCGATGGAGAAAAACCTGCAATATTGGGGTGGTGACGAGCGGGGCAGTTATTTTCTCAAACCCGATGGGACCCCCTCTGAAGATCTCCCCATCTGCGTCCCCATCGCCACCCAGATCACCCACGCTTGCGGTATTGCCTCGGCCTTCAAACTGCGTAATCAACCGCGCGTCGCCGTAGTCACTATCGGCGACGGCGGCACCTCCAAGGGGGATTTTCTGGAGGGGCTCAACTGCGCCGGTGTCTGGCACCTGCCGATGGTCATCATCGTCAACAACAACCAGTGGGCTATCTCGGTGCCACGCAAGCTGCAATCGAGCGCTCCTACGCTGGCTCAGAAGGGAATTGGTGCCGGGGTACGCAGCCTGCAAGTGGATGGCAACGATGTGGTCGCGGTCTACGATGCCGCTCGCAGTGCCGTAGAACGGGCCCGCAGCGGCAAGGGGCCGACCCTGATCGAGGCGGTCAGTTATCGTCTCGGCGATCACACCACTGCCGACGATGCCACTCGCTATCGCGATGGGGCCGAGGTCGAGGCCGCCTGGGCGAAAGAGCCGGTCAAGCGGCTGCGCCAGTTTATGCATAGCAAAGGGTGGTGGGATGAAGAGCTGGAGCAGAGCCTGCTGGCGGAAGCCACCCGGGAGGTAGAGCAAGCGGTCTCCCGCTATGAGGCGATGGCACCCCAGCCACCGGAGGCGATGCTCGATTATCACTACGCCAGTCTGCCCGCCGAACTCTTGCCCCAGCGCGAGCGAGTGATTGCCAAGGGGATGAAGCAGGAGGTTGGCCATGAGTGAGATCAGTTTGCTGGAAGCGGTCAACATGGCCCTTCACTACGAGATGGAGCACGACCCTGATGTGGTGGTATTGGGCGAGGATGTGGGAGTCAACGGCGGGGTGTTTCGCGCCACAGTTGGCCTGCGCGACAAGTTCGGTTTCAAGCGGGTGATCGACACGCCGCTGGCCGAGGGGCTGATCGCAGGAGTGGCGGTCGGTATGGCCACCCAGGGGCTCAAGCCGGTGGCTGAGTTCCAGTTTCAGGGTTTCATCTTCCCCGGGATGGAGCAGATCATCTGTCAGGCGGCGCGGATGCGAAACCGCACCCGTGGCCGCCTCTCCTGTCCCCTCGTCTATCGCTCCCCGTATGGCGCTGGCATTCACTCGCCGGAACATCACAGCGAGAGTGTCGAGGCGCTGTTTGCCCATATTCCCGGGCTGCGGGTGGTGATCCCCTCCAGCCCGAGACGCGCTTATGGCCTGCTGCTATCGGCCATCCGCGATCCGGATCCCGTGATGTTTTTCGAACCCGACCGCATCTATCGCTCGATGAAATCTGAGGTGGTGGATGACGGTGTTGGCCTGCCGCTGGATGTCTGCTTCACCCTGCGCCCAGGCCGGGATATCACGGTAGTGGCCTGGGGGGCCTGCATTCAGGAGGTGATGCGGGCGGCGAACCTGCTGGCCGAGCAGGATATCCAGTGCGAGGTGCTGGATCTGGCCACCATCAAGCCGCTGGATATGGAGACCATCCTCACCTCGGTGCGCAAGACCGGCCGGTTACTGGTGGTACACGAGGCGTGTGGCAGCTTCGGGGTAGGAGCCGAAATTGTGGCTCGGGTGACCGAGCAGGCACTTCCCAGCCTCAAGGCGCCGCCCAAACGGCTGACAGGTGTGGATGCCGCCGTCCCCTATTATCGCAATGAAGCGTATTACCTCATCACCGAGCAGGATATCGCCGATGCCGCTCACCAGCTGATGGAGAACCAGTGGCTATGAAATTTTTCAAATTACCGGATCTGGGTGAAGGGTTGGCCGAAGCCGAGATCGTTGAATGGAAGGTGAGTGCCGGTGATACCGTCGCGGTCGATCAGGTGCTCTTGTCGGTGGAAACGGCCAAGGCGCTGGTGGATGTACCCTCTCCGGTGGCCGGGGTGATCGCCCGTCTCTGTGGCGCCGAGGGGGATATCCTCCATATCGGTGCGCCGCTGGTGGAATTCGAGGGGGGTGAGGATGATGGTACCGTGGTGGGCAAAGTCAGCGCCCATCAGCAACATATCGAGGATCACTTCGTGGTGGGGGCCATTGCCCCGGGTGGCACGCTGGTACAAGCCATGCCAGCGGTGCGCCTGCTGGCACAAAAACTGGGTCTGGATATCGACCGGATCAAGGGATGTGGCAGCGGCGGTATGGTGACCGAGCTGGATGTGCAGCAGGCATTCGAGGCTCAGCAGAGCAGTGGCAACGAGTTTCTCAAAGGGTCACGGCGAGCCATGGCCAAGGCGATGGAGCTTTCTCATCAGACGGTGGTGCCGGTCAGCATTACTGATGAGGTGGATTTGCGTCACTGGCACCCTGATGAGGATGTGACGGTGCGCCTTATCAAGGCGATTGGCGTGGCGTGCCGCGCCGAGCCCTCGATGAATGCCTGGTTTGATGGTGAAACCCTGTCAAGACGGCTGTTCAAAGAGGTCAATGTGGCCATTGCGGTGGATTCCAAACATGGCCTCTATGTGCCGGTGATGGAGAACGTGGCTGAGCGGGAGGGGGCCGATCTGCGCCAAGGTCTGGATCGGATGATCGCCGATGTGAAGGCGCGTGCTGTGCCCCGCGAGATGTTGCAGGGGGCGACCATTACGCTCACCAACTTCGGCGCCATCGCAGGCCGTTATGCCAGCCCTATCGTGACGCCGCCGCAGGTGGCCATCATAGGGGCAGGCAAACTGTTCGAAAAAGTGGTGTTCATCCATGGTGAAGCACGTCCCGTCAGGGCATTGCCGCTGTCGATGACATTTGACCACAGAGCCTGCACCGGCGGGGAGGCGGCTCGTTTTCTCAGAGCGCTGGTCGAAGCGTTGGAAGCGGCCACCTTATAACGGATTGTGCCCTGCCGTTGGCAGGGCACAAATTTGTTTGCGTAATCTACAAAGCCACGTATAATCCAAACCAGCTTGAAAGGGCGATAGTTATGTCAATGAATACGATGTTTCACATCTTGTCCTGTTGTTCATAAGTTAATCCCGTTTTTTGAGCTTTACCCGCTGAAAAGCATAAGTAATTATTTTGAATACAGGTTTAAAAGATATGTCTAACATGATCACCGGTACCGTTAAGTTTTTCAACGAAACCAAAGGTTTTGGCTTCATCCAGCAAGAAAACGGCCCGGACGTTTTCGTTCACTTCAGCGCCATTCAAGGTAACGGTTTCCGTACCCTGGCTGAAGGTCAGCGCGTACAGTTTTCTGTGACCCAAGGTCAGAAAGGCCCGCAGGCTGAGAACGTAACCGCTCTGTAATTCTTACAGAATTTAAGAAAGCCGTGGTACCTCTGGTGCCACGGCTTTTTGTTTATATGGCTTCTGCTACTGACTCCCATGTGCTGAATCATGCTGCTATCGCTCCTGCTTGCTGCCACCTTGACTCCGACGTCCGATGCGCCGGTACCGGTTCAATCCGCGATGGAAGCGCAGGTGATCTGCCAGCAATTTGTCCAGGTCCGGATGGGCACTGCACAGCAACCCGATGAGGTGAATGCGCGACTGGTGCCTGAAAGGGAGGGGGAGTGGCTGGTGGATGGCAAAGTAAAAGGACCCGAAGGTCCTTTGCTGTTTGCCTGTCATCTTCACCAAGGGGAGCGCTGGGAGCTACTCAACTTTTCACTCTGGGCACCACAGCCGCTCAAAGCGGTTTGAGTGCGACCAGCAGATGTTGCAGGTGTTCAACCATGGTCATGCCAAACGGGGTGAGATAGCCGCCATCTTCTGCGCTGATGAGCCCCTGTTGATGCAGACGGGCTGCCGCTTGGCACAACTCTTCAGACATATCGCTGCGTAATTTAATCCCTAGGCTCATGTTGGCCGGATCAAAGCATGCCAGTATTTTCAAATCGTTCACGAATTCGTTAGAAACCTGGTCGATCCCAATCATGGATTTACTCCTTACGCTAAAGATGTATGCAAACTAGCATCCCCGGATCCACTTTAGTGGGCGCTGGCTCAAATTATTGATCTTTGGCTGGATGCTGTGTTTCAAATGCTGTTTTTTTCGGCGTAATCAGATGGTTGGCTGACAGCTTCGCCAAGGGCCGAGCCGGACCAAACATGGTAGGATAGGGCACTTCTTTATATCGGACGGTCTATTGGTGGCTGTCCGTCCTGTTCAAGGTATCGCTCATGGTCAAGATCACTCTGGTATCCCTGCTGCATTCACTTTGTACCCGCTTTCCGGTTTACCCCACTGCTTCGTTGACGTCACTGCTGGATGCCCATCAGGGCGAGGTATGGTTGCCTGCACGCAAGGGGGCCGACATTGCACTGTTGCGCAAGCATGCCAATGGGGCTCATGAGCTGGCGTCACTCGATGCGGGCTGGTGTGATTTTGCCGCCAGCGACAGCGGTGATACACCCGAGCTGGATGCGCTGGCCAACTACGACAGCGAGATGATGGATAACCTGCTGATGTACTGGCACTGCGCCGCCAAGATCAACAGCCCGATCACCGATAACCTGTTCGAGTTGCGCCGCGAAGTGGTGGATGAGGCCCACGGCGCCAAACTCGCTGCCGCCTGGGAGCAGCAACAACAGCTGCGTTTTGAGCAGCTGATGGCGATGGCGGCCAATGGCCGGGATCTGCTCTGCTTTGTCGAAGTGGAGTCCGCCTACTGGCTGCGGCAAAAGCTGAGCGAGCAGCCTGATGTGGAGCTGATCACCCCTGCGCTGTAAAAGGGCCAATATGATGGCTGGCGGTCTCGCTATCGAGGAGGCTGCTCTATCCTTATTGGCGTCATTGTCCTCCCCATCCGGTGCCAAGGGGCTGCAAGCTGGACAAGCTGACGACAAGATGTGAACATGGCGCCCTTTATCGAGAGAGAGACTTGGCCAATGAGCTATGAACTGAGCGACACCGAGCGCAATGCCGCGCTGCAACTGAACGCTGATTACCGTTACGATCACTTCATCAGCAAGCTGGTCGAGCATGAAGAGCTGTTCGTCCTGACTGACGAGCATGGCGTCATGATGCTGACCACCGACGATGAAGATTGCATCCCGGTATGGCCGCACCCGGAGTACGCCAAGGCGTGGGCTGAAGGCGAGTGGGCCGATTGCAAGCCGCAGTCCATCACCCTGAAGGTATGGCTGGAGCGCTGGGTTGACGGTATGGAGCAGGACGAGCTGTGTGTTGCCGTGTTCCCGACCCCGGATCAGGAAGGCATCGTACTGGAGCCGGCTGACGTGGCTGACGCCATTGCCGAGAAGCAGGCCAAACGCGGCTGATCACCGAGCTATTCGCAACACCGGTTGCCAACAAAGACCCCGCTATCTGGCGGGGTCTTTTGTTTTAAGGACTTTTGCCGATGGGCTGATGCAATCAGGGCTGGCGATAAGTGGTGTCGATGATAGGCTCGGCCGGGAAAGTCTTGCCACTCTTGATGGCTGCCCTAGTCTCGGATTTTAGCTCTTCATCAATCCATAGCAGACCGCCATAGCTGTAACCGCTGTTGTCGCCCCCAAGAGGCCAGTAAAGCTGCTCGCTCTTGGGTGTTGCAGGTACTTTTGGCAGTTTTATCCAGCGCCAGGCGCCTTCCCGGGTGTAGGGCACCTGATAGGCGGGGACGAAGCTTGCCAGCTCATAGAGCCGCTGCTGGATCTGCCGTGACAGGGCCGCCTTTTTGGTAAAGTCGAACTCCTTGTCATACTGCTCCACCAAGGCCGTGATGGCGTCGTCATCGATGTTCATGATGTTGTTGGTCTGGGGCTTGTTGGCGTTGACCTTGTGGAAGAACTCCCAATAGGCGGGATAGCGGCTACCCGCCCAGGCCATCCAGGCGCTCTGGTGCTTTTTCTCCAGCATCGCTTTGAAACCGGCCGAGGCATCCATCAGGTTGAGCTCCAGATTAAGCCCCGCCTTCTTGGCCTCTTCCCGCAACAGCGTGAGCCGCTGGGCGTGCTCTGCGGTGGTGTAGGTGATAGCGAGGGTCAGTGACTGCCCCTTGTCGTTTTGCAAAATCCCCTGCGGCCCCACTTTGTTAAAGCCTGCCTTGGCAAAGTATTCCCGTGCCAGTTTGGGATCGAACGGACGGGCCTTGATCTCGCTGTTGGTAAACTCACCCTGACCTGAGCCATAACTGTTGAGTCGCTGGTAATCCCCCCGTAGCAGGGTGGTGAGCATCTTGTCGAGGTTGAGGGCATGCTGGATCCCGAGCCGCACATCGAGATTAGTCAGCTGCGGATCGGCGGTGTTGAGATAGAGCCCCATCGGCGATTGCGGAGTCTGGTTGTAGAACCAGGTGCGCGCGATATACCCCTTCTCGAACTCGGCAGTTTTGGTCTTGTCGTGCCACCAGTTGGGCATCACCAGCGGGAAGGTGTCGAGATCGCCGCGCAGGAAGTGCTGCCAGGCGATGTTCAGATCCCTGAGCACCTTGATCTCGATCCGCGCAGGATTGAAGCGATGCTGGAAGTAGCGCTCGTCATCCCCCCACCAGTTTTCAATCCGCTTGAAGGTGACCGATTTACCCTTTTTCACCTGATCGATCTGATAGGGGCCGGTGACTGGCAACACCTTCCAGTTGTACTCCTTGACCCAGTTGGCGGTGAGCTTGATGGCGTGGCTCGGCTCCGGGCTGATGGGCAGTGACTCGAGCAGATCCTGGCGGCTCTTTTCGGTACCGCTGGTGATGGCCAGGGTGTGATCATCAAACTTGGTTATGTCTGCTATCTGGGTGCTGTAGTAGTTGTTGTACCAGGGGTCGTTGATCTCCTTGCTGCGCATCATCTTGAGGGTAAATAGCCAGTCATCGGCGGTGACCGGCTGGCCGTCTGACCAGCGCGCCTTGGGATTGATGCGAAAATAGAGGGTCTTGTTGTCGGCGCCGAAGGCCCACTCGTTTGCCAGCATCGGCATGGGGTTGCCGGTGACGGGATGAGTGCTCAGCAGTGGCAGGTTGGTTTCCCGCACGTAACCGGCAAAGCCGCCGTTGGAGTCGGGGCCATATTTGCGCAGGGTCAGGGGGAAGCTGGTCATAAAGGTGCGAAAGGTGCCGCCGCGTTTGGCGGCCGGATCGGCATAGAGAGGATCCTGGTTGTTGCTCTCCCACTTCAAGTCGGCGGGCAGCGTGGCACTCCAGCCAAACGGGCTCCAGCACAGGGTCAGGGTGATGGCGGTGGCGCGAATGATAGGGGAGAGTCGGCGCTCCCCGGCGGTGATGGTCGATGGCATGCCCTTGCTCTCCTGAAGTCTGCTTCCTGCAGATCACACACTGGTGATGTCAGTCCCGATGGGGACTGGCTCATCATGGAAATTTTATCCTGTCAGGTCAATGAAATAGCGTGAATTAGCGGGTGGCCTAGGCCGCAACGCAGTGCAGGGTGATCCCCTTGGCCGCGATGGCAGCCCGCATGGGGGCGGGCAGGGCATCATCGGTGACCAGCACGTTGATCTGGCCCGGGGCGCCAAGCTGGCTCGGGTGGATGGCGCCAAATTTGCTGCTGTCGGTGATCACCACATTGGTCATCCCCTTGGCCAGCACGCTGTTGACCACATCGGCCCGCATCATGTCGCGGCCGGTAAAGCCCATCTCGGGATGAAAACCGTCGACCCCGATAAAGGCCTTGGAGAAGTGCACCTGCTCGATGCAGAGGCGCGTGAGCGGCCCTACCACGCTCTCGCTCTGATGCTGGAACAGCCCGCCGAGCAGCACCACCTGAGCCGGGGTGTCTTTGAGCAGATGGGCGATATAGCTGCTGATGGTGATGATGGTGACCCGTTTGTGCAGGGCCAGATGGCGGGCCAGCAGGGCGTTGGCGCTGCCCCCCTCGATAAAGACCGTCTCGCCATCTTCCACCAGCTGGGCGGCCCGCTCGGCGAGGCGCTCCTTGAGCAGGTAATTGATGTTCATCCGGGCATCCGGGTCATCGGTCTCCAGCGCCATGGCCGAGCCGTGTACCCGTCTGAGCAGTCCCTGTTTCTCCAGCGCGGTGAGGTCGTTGCGCACCGTCACCTCAGACACGCCTGTGTGTCGGGAGAGTTCACTCACGCTCATCTTGCGAGCCTGATGGACCAGAGTGAGGATCAGTTGGTGGCGTGGATTCATGGTGCGCTCACATGCAAGGTGTTGGATAGCGGCAAGCCACCCGTGGGGTGGCTTGCCAATCATATGACGTCACTGGCGCCATGGGTGCGCCCCGTCAGAGACTGTGCTCGGTGCGGGCGATGATATCATCTTGCGCATCCGGGGATAAGGCGGTGAAGAAGGCTGAATAGCCCGCCACCCGTACCACCAGATCCCGGTACTGATCGGGATGGGCCTTGGCTGCCAGCAGGGTCTCGCGCGAGACGATGTTGTACTGCACGTGCCACCCCTTGTGCACCTCGAAGAAGGTGCGCAGCAGGCTCATCAGCTTGGCCTTGTCCCGCTCGTTCTCAAGGCTCGCCGGACTCAGCTTCTGGTTGAGCAGCACCCCGCCGAGGATGGCCGCCGTGGGCAGCTTGCCGATGGAGTTGAATACCGCCGTCGGGCCGAGACGATCCGAACCTGACGACGGGCTGGCCCCTTCCGCCAGCGGCGTGCGGGCGTGGCGCCCATCCGGGGTGGCCATGGTGGCAGCACCGAACGGCACGTTGGCGGAGATGGAGGAGGTGCCCGCATAGTAGGTGCCACCGATGGGGCCGCGGCCGAAGCGGGTGTTGTGCAACCCCTTGAGTTCATCGATATAGCTCTGGTAAGCCTGCACCAGCAGCAGGTCTACCTCGTCCAGATCGTTGCCGTATTTGGGGGCGGCATTGGTGAGGCGCTGGCGCAACTGCTCCCCCGCCAGCCCGGCAAAGTCTTGCTCCAGCGCGGCAGCCAGCTCTTGCTGCCCCACCACACCCTGTTCGAACACCAGTTTCTTCAGGGCCGCCAGACTGTTGCCGAGGTTGGCAATCCCCACCTGCAGACCGGATACCCAGTCATAGACGGCGCCCCCCTCCTTGATGGTCTTGCCGCGCTCGATGCAGTCATCTACCAAGGTGCTGCAGAGGATGTCGTGGGCCTGCGCTTCCAGCACGCTGTCGACCACGCAGTCGATCTCGATGGATTTGCGGGTGAAGTAGCGCACCTGCTCATCCCAGCGGGCCATCACTTCGTCAAAGTTGCCAAAACTCCCGTCTTGCAGCGACTGGGATTGGGGCAGGAATACCTTGCCGGTGGTGGCATCGCGGCCACCATCGAGGGAGGCCAGCAGGATGCGGGCGAAGTTGATAAAGCTCATGCCGGTGCAGCGGTAGCCCCACTTGCCGGGCACGGCGGTCTCAATGCAACCGATGGCGGCGTAGTGGTGGGCATCCTCCACGCTCACCCCGAGCTTGATGAACTCGGGGATCACCACCTCGTCGTTGTTGAAGGCGGGCATGCCGAAGCCGCAGCGGATCACCTGAATGCAGGCGTCGAGGAAATCCTCGCTCATCCCGGCGTGGTAGCGCACCGAGAGGTTGGGCTGGGTGGATCTCAGCTGGCCGCAGGACTCCAGAATCGCGTAGGAGAGGCCATTGACTGCGTCATGGGCAGTGCCATCTCGCCAGTTCTGGCCGCCGATGGTGACGTTTTGATAGAGCGGGCTGCCGGCGGAGGCTTTGGAGTGGGTGCCGGAGCGGATCTTGTTTACCTCCAGCAGTTTGAGCCAGCACCCTTGCAGCAGCTCGATGGCGCGCGTCCGAGGCAGGGATTCCGACAATTCCACCTCGCGGCGATACCAGGGGTAGAGGTACTGATCCATCCGGCCAAACGACACCGAGTGACCGTTGGATTCGATCTGCAGGATGAGCTGGATAAAGTAGCAGAGCTGCAGCGCCTGCCAGAAGGTCTCGGGGGGCTGGTGGGCGATGTGGGCGCAGTTGAGCGCGATGGTCTCAAGCTCGTTTCGGCGCTCGGGGCGAGATTCTTGTGCTGCCATATCATGGGCAAGTGCGGCGTAGCGCGCGATGTGATCGCTGACTGCCTCCAGGGTGATGGCGACGGCGTGCAGGAACTGCTCGCGCTGCAGATCGGCCCAATCCGCCAAATCCAGCCGACTGCGGCGCTCGGCCACCTTGGCCTTGAAGCCATCGAGACCCAGCGTGAGCAGCTGCTCATAGTTGACCGCGAGGTGGGCATCTCCCGAGGTCATGTTGCCCTCGGCCTTGATGATGCCGCTCTCCAGCAGCGCTTTTTGCTCGTCGGTAAAGAGGCCGAAGCAGCGATCCTGCACCGTCTGGCCGCGCCAGAAGGGGGTGAGGGCGTGGATGATCGCCTTTTCGGTTTCGCTGACTGCAAAACCGGCGCCGGGACGGTCTGCCAGCTCGTCGATCTCCTTCTCAATCCAGCTCACCGTGTATTCGGGAAACAGTGGTGCCGCCCGTACCTGACTGGCCTGATTGCCGACGATCAGCTCATCGTGTTTGATCCAGGTGGTGCGCTCCTTGAGGTGATGGGCCAACGCCAGAGCGCGGCGCACCGGCAGCGGCCGGGCGAGATGAGCCTGATAGGCCTCGGTGTAGTGGCGGGCACGCTCGGTGCAGACCGGCGGCTGAACGATGTGGATCAGGCTCTCTTTGTGGGCGCGGATCCGCGGGCTGAGGGTATTGAGGTCGAGCTGGGTCATGATCTTATCCTCTGGTCACAGGGGTCAGCCCCTGACGTTGGGCGTATGCATGGGCAAAGTGGAGTAAATCGGGGTCGTCGAGCGGTGTCTCTGGCGCCTGATAGGGCAGATCCAGCAGGGCATATTTGCCCACGCCTAAGGTGTGGTAGGGGAGGAAGTGGATCTCCTGCACGGTGCCGAGGCTGGCGGCGGTGTCGGTGATGGCTTCGATCGATGCGCGGTCGGCATTGAAGCCGGAAATGAGCGGCACCCGGATCTGCATCGGCACGCCGTGCTCGGCGAGGCGTTTAAGGTTCGCGATGGGCAACTCCACTTTGCCGCGGGTCCAGTGGAAGAAGCGTTCTTTATCCACGTGTTTGAGATCCGCCAGCACCAGATCCAATGAGGGGAGGCTTGGCTCAATCTGGTGCCATGGCACATGGAGGCAGCTCTCGACCGCGGTGTGCAGCCCTTCGGCCTTGCAGCGGGCCAGCAGGTTGGCTGCAAATTCGGGCTGCATAAACGGCTCGCCACCGGAAAGGGTGACGCCACCGCCGCTGCGCTCGAAGAAGGGGCGATCCCGCAAGATGGTGTCCATCAGGGTGTCCAGGGTGTCATCCCGACCGCACACCTGCAGCGCTTCGCTGGGGCAGAGGCCGCGCAGCCGTTCCATATCATCGGCTTTGAGGGCAGAACGGGTGAGCTGGATGCCCTCGCTGTCACGCAAGATTGCCGGACAAGCCTGGCTGCAGAGCTGGCAT
Source organism: Aeromonas sp. ANP5 (assembly GCF_963870295.1). Lineage (NCBI taxonomy): Bacteria > Pseudomonadati > Pseudomonadota > Gammaproteobacteria > Aeromonadales > Aeromonadaceae > Aeromonas > Aeromonas sp. ANP5. The sequence continues at coordinate 55,671 of NZ_CAWMRY010000010.1, forward strand.
CCCTCGATGCACTGGCGCCGGTCGAGTAGTATGTCCGGCTTGGGAGAGCGGCTTTCCGGGTTTTGACACCACAGACAGGCCAGCGAGCACCCCTTGAGAAACACCAGGGTGCGAATGCCGGGGCCGTCGTGAGTTGAATATCGTTGCAGGTCGAAAATCATACCGCCTCCTTTTGTATTTGCATTCTATTTGTTTTCATTCGAAAGTTTATTTGATTTCGATCAAGCTATTTGCAGATGTTTTATCGCTAGAATGGCGACATATTGAACATCCCGTTAAGGAGTTAGAGATGGAGCTGTATCTCGATACCGCCGATGTGGCTGCAGTGCGTCGCTGGTCACGGATCCTGCCGTTGGCCGGTGTCACCACCAATCCTTCCATTACCGCCGCCGGGGGATTGCCGCTGAGCGAGCTGCTGCCCGCCCTGCGCGACGTGCTGGGGCCCAAGGCGCGCCTGTTTGCCCAGGTGATGGCCAAAACCGAAACCGAGATGGTGCGCGAGGCATTTGCCCTGCGTGAGCTGGACCCGGATCTGGTGATCAAGATCCCGGTATGCGCAGAGGGGCTGGCGGCCATCAAGAGCCTGACCGCCAACGGTGTGCCGACTTTGGGCACCGCTGTCTATACCCCGCTGCAAGGTTGGCTGGCGGCGGTGGCGGGGGCGGAATATGTCGCGCCCTACGTTAACCGGCTGGATGCCCAAGGTGGCGATGGCATTGCCACCGTGCAGGAGTTGCAACAGCTGCTTGCGCTGCACGCACCGAACAGCAAGGTGCTGGCGGCGTCATTCCGTACCCCGCGCCAAGCGCTCGACTGCCTGCTGGCCGGTTGCCAATCCATCACCTTGCCGCTCGACGTGGCGGAGCAGTTGCTGAACGTGCCTGCGGTGGATGCGGCGCTGGTGAAGTTTGATCAGGATTGGCTGCGCGCTTTCGGTCGCTGATCCCGGTGACAAGCTGATTGCCGTGATTGAGGGGGGAGGGTGAAGAAGCGCGGGTGATGGGGATTGACCGACTAGACTGGAAAGAGGTGGCCACGTTCGCGGGTCGCCCTGCAGTCTACCGGAGGTATCCCATGAGCGACCATCTGCTACTCCCCCATGGTGAAGATTTGCGTCGTGCGGCCCTTTGGCTCAGCGAGCACCACCAGCACGATATCGCCGCCATTGAAGAGGCCAGCCTGCGTTTTGATCTCTCGCCGCTGGATGAGGAGTTTCTGATCCGGCACTGGCTCGACAGGCAGCGCCAATCATGAATATCTGAGGTGAGAGATTTAGAAGAAGTTGGCGAGGTTGATGCCAAACTCTTTGGGGTCGACCGTGTTTTCGATGCTCTCCTGCACCCCTGACTTGGCCAGATCCAGCCACTGCACGTCGAGGTAGTGACGCTGGGTGGCGTGATAGATCACCTTGACCACCGGCTTGAGCGGCTGCTGCTCGTTGCGCTGCATCACGATAGCAAGGCGCTGGTTTGAGAGCTGTACCAGAGTGCCCACCGGATAGACTCCCATGCACTTGATGAACTTGGTGACCAGTTCGGCATCAAAGTGCTGATTGATCCCCTTGAGCAGAATGCGGAAGGCCTGGGTCGGCTGCATACCTGCTTTGTAGACCCGATCTGCAGTGATGGCGTCATAGACATCGACGATGCCGCTCATCCGGGTATAGAGGGAGAGCTGCTCCCCCTTCAGTCGCTGCGGGTAGCCGGAGCCATCGAGCCGCTCGTGGTGGTTGGCGGCCACCTCCAGCATGGTGGGGGTAATGCCAGGGGTATTGCTGAGGATCTCGTAACTGTGCACCACATGCTGGCGCATGATGGCGAACTCCTCATCGGTCAGCTTGCCCGGTTTGTGGAGCACCTCGTCCGGAGTCATGATCTTGCCCACGTCGTGCAGCAGGCCACCCAGGGTCAGCTCCTTGAGCACGCTGCGTTCCAGTCCCAGATAGCGGCCGAAGTTGGCCAGCAGAATGGCCACGTTCATGGAGTGCTCCATCAGGTAGGCATCCTTGGCGCGAATACGGGCCAGACAGAGCATGGCATCGCCGTGGGTGAACATGGTGTCCACCATCTCTTCGGCGACTTCCGCCAGCGGAGTGATGTCGATGGGCTCACCCGCTTTGAGGTGGCGAATGAACTTGCCTTGCAGCTCGCGCGCTTCCTGATAGAGGCGTCGGATTTTAAGCTCCCGTCCTTCGCCGTTGGCACTGGCCCGGCGCCCTACCTGGGCGCTGTTGGCATTGAGGTTGGGGGAGGTAACGGCGTCACTCTCGGCACTGCCCAGCTTGCTGCGGGCCAGATCGATGCGTACCGTGAGCACCCCCTGACGCACCAGATTGGCAATTTGCGCCACGTTAGTCACCAAGCCCATCTGGGCGATCTCCATCCCACCTGTCTGGCTGGCGATAGCAATGACATACATGCCGGGTTTCAGCTGGTTGACGGGAATGACGGGATAGGATGCTTGAGACTTCATGAAGGCTTCCTGACTCTTATTATTATGAGTATCGTTCGGATGGGTCACACCGGAGAAGTGTAACATCGGATGACCAGTTCGTCATAATTGGCAACCCCTTAACAGTGGCGTTGTCGCCCCCGCCCGATATAATGACGCCCCTTTACTTGTTGGACTCCGAGGTTGTGAATGCGGCTTGATAAATTTCTGTGCGATTGTTCCGATTTGACCCGCTCGCTGGCAGGCAAACTGATCCGTCAGGGTGAGGTCATGGTGGATGGCATTGTTGTCAAGCAGCCCGCCTTTCATATCAATGAGCAGAGCCAGATCGAGTTTGACGGCGTGCTGCTGACGCTGGAGCAGCGCAACCGCTATTTCATGCTGCACAAGCCGGAAGGTTACGTCTGCTCCAACGAGGATCCGGATCACCCGACCGTCTTCTTCCTGATGGATGAGCCGGCGATGGGCAAGCTGCACGTGGTGGGGCGCCTCGACCTCGATACCACGGGTCTGGTGCTGGTGACCGACGACGGCCAATGGTCCCACCGCATCACCTCGCCGCGCCACGAGTGTGCCAAGACCTATCACGTCTGGTTGGCCGATCCGGTGAGCCCGGATGCGATCGCGCTGTTCGCCGAAGGGGTCTACCTGCGTAACGAGACCGATAAAACCCGTCCGGCCCAGCTGGAAATTCTCGGCGAGTGCGAGGCCCGCCTGACCATCCACGAAGGCAAGTACCATCAGGTCAAGCGGATGTTTGCCTCCATCGGCAACAAGGTCGTTGGCTTGCATCGCGAGCGGGTGGGCGGTCTGACGCTGGATGAAGAGTTGGCACCCGGTGAATATCGTGAGCTGACCGCTGAGGAGATAGCCCTGTTCTGATCTGGGATGGTGCCGGGTGTCACTGAGTGCTGAAACCCAGCACCAGCGCCGTGCCCAGGGTGGCAATCAGTGCCCCCGCCCAGGCGGCAACGGATGGCCGCTCCCCCGAGTGCCACCACAACAGCGGCAGCAGCAGTACCGGCGTGGTGGAGGAGAGAATGGCCACCATGCCCACCTCTCCCTGCCGCAACGCCATCAGGATCAGCGTCATCCCCAGCCCCATCGCCAGAAAACCGTTGGTGGCAATCATGGCGAGGATATGGCGATTGACCGGTTTGAGCGGCATGGCCAGCGGCAAGCGCCCCAGCCGAAGGACGCAATGGGCCAGCAGGGCACTGCCCATCCGGATACCCGATGCACTCACCGCATCCACCTCACCACTCATCATCACCGGTTTGGCGATGATGGCTCCCACGCTCTGACACAGTGCCGCCGTCAGGCCAAGGCCAATTCCCAGCGCCAGATTGCCACGGATCTGCTCCCACTCGTTGCTGCTACTGCGTCTACCAAACAGGATCGCCAGCATCACGCCGGCAAAGACCAGCATGGCCCCCAGCAGTCGCCAGCCGGTCAGCTGTTCATTAAAGAGCCAGAGCCCAAGCAGGGCGGAAAACAGCGCATGGCAGGAAAAAAGCAGGGCACTGCGTCTTGGCCCCAGCCGGTTCATGCAGGCAAACAGCGCCGTGTCGCCGACGAAGATGCCGACCAGCCCCGAGATGGCGAGCAGGGGCAGGGCGCTTGCGGTGAGGGTTTGCCAGCCGCCAGTGAGCAGACTCATGGTGCCGAGCATCAGGCTGACCAGAAACATGCGCCAGCGGCTGTAAGCAAATGCGCCGAGATGACGGGCCGGTTTGACCGAAATTAGCGCTGCAACTGCCCATAAACTGGCCGACGCGAGGGCCAGCCACTCATAGCCCATAAAAACTCCTGAAAAAATTAACCCGAAAGACTCCATCTCCCGGGCAAGCCCGATACAATACGGGGCGTTTTCGGGGATAACAAGAGCGGCATCAGGCATTCATCAGGCGCGCCGTCGGCCTTCCCCTCCTGCAGTGGTGTTATTCGAGGTTTTGTCATGAGGTATGGTTTCTTCCCCAAGCTGGCACAACGCTGGCTCTCCCCGCTATTGCTTGCCGTGCTGGCTGGGCCCCTGGCCCATGCCACCACCGTTGAGCAGCAGCCTCTGCTTGCCGATCGGCAAACCCTGGTCAAGGGCAACGGTGCCGAGCCGGAGTCACTGGATCCGGCGCTGGTGCGATCCGGTTTTCCGGGGGAGGCGGTACTGGTCGATCTGTTTGAAGGGCTGGTCAGCGAAGATGGTCAGGGGCATATCGTCCCTGCTCAGGCACAGCGCTGGGAGGTGAGTGAAGATGGGCTGGAGTGGCGATTCTTCCTGCGCCCTCAACTGAAATGGTCCAATGGCGAGCCGCTGGTGGCCGCTGATTTCGTCTATGCCTGGCGCCGTCTGCTCGATCCGGCCATCAACTCCCCTTCTGCCGGATTGCTGCTGGCCACGGGGATCAACAATGCGCAATCCATCTATGCCGGTGCGCTGGAGCTCGGCAATCTTGGCATTGAAGCGCAAAGCGATCAGATTTTGAAAATCACCCTGGAGCGGCCGGCTCCCTATTTCCTGCAGCTCATCAGTCAGCGCCCCTTTGTGCCGGTCAATCAGAAGGCGATAGCTAAATTTGGCAAACAGTGGACCGAGCCCGGCAAGCTGGTGAGCAATGGTGCTTACCGGCTGACAAGTTGGACGCCAAACGAGCGGATAGAAGCCGAGCGCAATATCCACTACTGGGATGACCTTCACACCCGTATCGGACGGGTCACCTATCTGCCTATCACCTCGCAACATGCCGAACGGCTGCGCTATGAGGCTGGTGAAATACAGCTCACCAACAAGGTCTCCCTCGGCTATTACCAGAAGATGAAGCGCGAATCTCCGGAGCGGCTCTGGGGCTTGCCGCTGTTTGGCACCTATCTCTATGCGTTCAATCTGAAACGCCCCGAACTGCAGGATGTGCGGGTGCGTCAGGCGCTCTCCATGGCGGTTGATCGACAGCAGCTCATTGGATCGGTGAGCGGGCAGGATGAACAGGCGGCATGGTCGCTGTTGCCGGAGATGCCGGGTTACCCCCGGGTGATATTGCCTGTGGCGCTTGAAGATATGCCAACCCGCCAGGCCAAAGCGGCAGCGTTGTTGTCAGCGGCCGGGTATAACAGTGCCAATCCACTCAAGCTGAGCATTACCTACAACAGCGCAGAAACCCACAAGCAGATGGCGATGGCCATTGCCGCCATGTGGCAGAAGCTGGGGGTACAGGTCACCCTCAACAGTCTGGAGTGGGGCGCCTATCAGGTGGCCAAGGATAGCGGTGATTTCCAGGTAGCCAGAAGCTTCCTGTTTGGCGATTACGTGGAGCCGTCTGCCATGTTGGGCAGCTTCCGTTGTCAGGATCTGCGCAACGAGAGCGGCTACTGCAATCCCGACTTTGATCTGTTGCTGGAGCAGGCTGCCAATACGCTGGACAGCGCGAGCCGTGTTGAACTCTACCGGCATGCCGAACAGTTGCTGCTTGAGGAGGCGCCGATCCTCCCCGTGTATCATTACAATCAGATGAGACTGGTTGATCCCACCCTGCGGGGACTGCCCAGCCAGAATTTGAAAGGGACGATTGCCACCAAGGATCTCTATTTCAGCCCGCAGTGAGGAGCATTTCATGAAACTTGCCATCATTTCCGACATCCACGGCAGCATCATTGCGCTGGAGCGAGTGCTGACCCAACTTGAGCCCTGGCAGCCGGATCACTATCTGCTGCTCGGCGATCTGCTTAACCATGGCCCGCGCAATCCTCTGCCGGAGGGGTATAACCCGGCTGCGGTGGCCGATCGGCTCAACGAGTTGGCTCCGCAGATCATCGCGGTGCGGGGCAATTGTGATTCCGAAGTGGATCAGATGCTGTTGCGCTTTCCCATCACCGCCCCCTACAACCAGCTGCTGGTCGATGAGCGGCGCTGGTTTGTCAGCCACGGCCATCTTTATCGCCCGGACGAGGTACAACTGCCGGAGGGCAGTCTGTTCCTGAGCGGCCACACCCATGTGCCTGTGCTGGAGTGGCAGAGGGAGCGGGTATTGATGAACCCGGGGTCGATCTGTTTCCCGCGCGGCGAGTTGCCTGCCAGTTACGGGAGCTATGAGGACGGGGTACTGCGCGTCAATGCGTGTGAGGACGGGCGAGAGCTGTTGCGACTGGTGCTTTAAAACGGACAGCAAAAATGCGAGGCCTGATAAGAGATGTCAGGCCTTGATACCGTAGGAGCGGGTGCCAGAGCGAGTGTTGCCCTTGGCGTCATAGGTCAGGCTGTTGCGATCGCGCAGCTGACTCAGAAAGGTTGCCAGACGACGGTTGGAGACGATGCTCAATTCAAGCAATCGACCGTTGATATCATTTTGTGCCTGGCAGGCATCCAGTTTTGCACGAAGCTGCTCCATCTCGTCGGGATAGGCTGCCAGCTGCAGTGCCAGTTCCGGCATCTCTGCCAGTGTCTTGTCCAGAGTTTCTATCGCAGCAAGCAACTGCTGTTTGCGCTCGGTCAGTGCGGGCAGGGCCAGTGCCTGATGCTGTTCGAGCAAGCTGAACTCCTCTTCCAGAATGCCTTGCATCTGGCTGAGGTAATCATCTTGGGTGTGCAGTAACGAAGGTAAATCCATCATCCCAGAACTTTGTCCAGATTGGCCTCGAAACTGAACATCTTCTTGGCCACAGCGTCGCTGTTAACCTGATATTCGCCACTCGCGACGGCTTTTTTCAGCCGTTCGACCTTGCTCTCATTGCCGGTCGAGGCGGTATTGAGGTTTTGTTGCATCTTTTGCAATTGTTGCGCCTCACTGGTCAAGGAGACGGAGTCCAGCTTGACAGTAGCCGCTTTGTTTTCGGGCGATGAGGTGACTGACTTGCTGCCTGTCCCCTGGCTATTAGCGGTATTTTGCAACCGATTATTCGCCAAGTTGTTGATATTGTTGATGGCCATTTTAGTTACCTTCGTCTGCTTTAAGGTTTGCTTACCTGTTTATCGGTGCGGCAGATCAAAACTTTAGAAAAAAGTTGTCAAGGATCCGGATTTAAAAAGTGACCGATACGGCACCTACCGCACTGACTTTACCCTCAACGGTTTTGCCGGAGCGAATATTGACGAGTTTGATGATCTCTCCAAAGCTGCCATCTTGCAAGGCTCGGGCCATGGTTTTGATCTGGAAGTTGCTGTTTTCTGCCGTCAAGGTGACCTGATCCCCTTTGCACACGACACAAACCTGGCTCAAACGGATGGGTTGCCCCGGTTTTAGCTCCCGCTTGCTGCGTACACCGACAAGAGGGGCAGTGTCAGTCAGGTAGTCGCCACGGATCAGGGTCTGATCCTGATAGGCCAACACCAACTGGCTTTCACTCAGCAGGTCGCCCTTGGCGATGGGGTTGGTCACAGTGACATAGGGCTTTTGAATACTGACCCGCACCGGGAGATAGACGTCCCAGGGTTTGTCTTCCTCACACTTAAGGTAAACTGTTGTATTACGGCGAATTTCCATTTTTGCTGGTAAGCTGATAGTGAGCAGATCTTCGCAGCGGGTCAGTGGGAGCCGTTCATCCAGTGTGGCAGAGGTGACCTTGGCTCTGGCATCCAACGGAATATCCAGCTGGCTGTAAACGAACTCTTGTGCCTTTTCTTGCAGATAAGTAGTGACGTCCGAGGCGTAGCTGGAAGATATGCTGCCAAAAAAGAGGCTGATGAGTAAAAGTCGGTTAATCATTTTCGCTCGTTGGTCGATAAGTTGTTCACGCATATCACCATATTTAACTATGATTGCTTCAGAATCTGTTCGTTGTCACATCGATAGTCTGACGCAATCCATCACGCATGCATGATTAATGCCAAGCGTTTTTAGGGAGTGTTTATGGCCAGTATCCTGGACTCGGTCAACCAACGTACCCAGCTAGTGGGGCAAAACCGGCTGGAGTTGTTGTTGTTTCGTCTCAATGGACGTCAAAGATTTGGCATCAACGTATTCAAAGTGCGTGAAGTGTTGCAGTGTCCCCCCTTGACCGTGATGCCCAAATTGAACTCCTGCATCCGCGGGGTCGCACATATTCGTGGCCAGACTATCTCGGTCATCGACCTCAGCATGGCTGTTGGCAAACGCCCGATTGATGATCTGAGCAAATGCTTCATTATCATCTCCGAGTACAACCGCTCTATTCAGGGCTTTTTGGTGCATTCGGTCGAGCGCATTATCAATATGAACTGGGAATCCATCCTGCCTCCGCCCAAAGGTGCGGGTCGCATCAACTACATGACAGCCGTGACAGAAGTCGATGGCGAGTTGGTCGAAATCCTCGATGTTGAGCGGATATTGAACGAAATTTCGCCGGTTGCAACGGATGTGAGTGAGGAGTTGGTTCAGGCCAGCGTCGACCACCCGACTCTGGGGCGTCCTGTTCTTGTTGCGGATGACTCCTCAGTGGCACGCAAACAGGTACAACGTGCGCTTGAGGCTATCGGTGTCGAGTGCGTGTTGGCAAAAGATGGCCGCGAAGCATTGAACATGCTGCTGGAAATGACCAAAAATGGTCCTATCAAGGATCAGGTTGCGCTGGTTATTTCGGATATCGAAATGCCGGAAATGGATGGCTATACCTTCACTGCCGAGATCCGGAATAATCCCAATCTCAAGGATTTGCATGTTATTCTGCATACCTCGCTCAGTGGAGTATTCAACCAGGCAATGGTGCAGAAAGTTGGTGCGAACAATTTTATCGCCAAGTTCCAGCCTGATGAATTGGCCAAGGCCGTACAAAACGCACTCTAATAAAGAAGAACAGCTGCATGAAGACACTTTCGGACGACTTATACAAACAGTTCAGCAACTTTCTGGCGGTACAGAGCGGAATTGTGCTGGGGGATAACAAACAGTATCTGGTGAAGAGCCGTCTTTCACCTTTGATGGCTCAGTTTGGCATCGAGAGTCTGTCTGATCTGGTTACCCGTGCAATGAGTGTGCGAGAGCGTGACCTGAAAATGGCCGTGGTGGATGCCATGACGACCAACGAGACCCTCTGGTTTCGTGATACCTATCCGTTTCAGCTTCTTACCGACAAGATTTTCCCCGAGTTGGGGAAAAGTGGCCGCCCCATCAAGATCTGGTCAGCCGCATCCTCGTCAGGTCAGGAGCCCTATTCCATTGCCATGACGGCACTGGAGCAGCAGATGAAAAAGCCGGGTACCTTGCCTGGTGGCGTGCAAATTGTCGGGACGGATATTTCGACGACCATGCTCAATCAGTGTAAGGAAGGCGTTTACGATAGCCTTGCTCTGGCACGCGGTTTGTCACCGGAGCGCAAGAAGATGTTTTTTGAGCCTTACGGTGAAAACAAGATGCGGGTTGCCGAGCGAGTCAGAAAATTGACCACCTTCCGGCCACTCAACTTGCTGGAGAGTTATAGTCTGCTCGGCAAGTTTGACATTATCTTTTGCCGTAACGTGCTCATCTATTTTGCGCCGGAAGTGAAGTCGAAGATCCTCAACCAGTTTGCTGCCAGTCTCAATCCCGGTGGATATCTGATGCTGGGAGCGTCGGAGTCACTGGCAGGGTTGACCGACCGGTTCGAGATGATCCGCTGCAATCCGGGGATTGTCTACAAGGTCAAATAGGCCTGACCGCCTTGATATTCGGGGTTTTACCGGATATAGCCAGTTCATACAAAGAGGGAAGCAGCGAGCTTCCCTCTTTCTTTATCTACAGCTCAGTCTTTCTATTTACCTACCATATCTCGCCACTGCAAAAGTGGTTGAAGCCTTAAGGTGGCCAAATGATGCCGTCTGACTCAAGGCACGAGATGCTCCTGCCGTTTTCGGTCTGAAATGTGCTCATACCCAAACCATCGAACTGAGTGATTTGCTTATGGCACACCTCTTGCAAACAAAATATACCAAGCAGGAGGTGTGCTATGGCTCTTTCATTTGACAAGGCATTCGGTGTGCATCAACACACCATAAGCGTTCGCGCCAAGCGTGCTGAGGTGCTTTCCAGCAATATTGCCAACGCAGATACCCCAGGCTTCAAAGCCAGGGATATCAATTTTGCTCAGGCATTGCAGGAGGCTCAGTCGCATCAGGGTTTTGGTTTGGCAACGACCAGCGAAAAGCACTTTGCCTTGAATATGGACGCTCCGGGTACTGTGCAATATCGCAACCCGCTGCAACCGGATACCGGTGACGGCAATACAGTCGATGTGCAGCAGGAGCGCAGCGAATTTCTGCGTAATAGCCTCGAGTATCAAACCTCCCTTGAATTTATGAATAGCAAGATCAGTGGCCTGCTCAAGGCCCTGAAAGGAGAGCAGTGATGAGTTTGTTCAAGGTCTTTGACATAGCAGGCTCGGCTATGAGCGCACAGTCAGTGCGCCTCAACACGGTTGCCAGCAACATGGCCAATGCGGACAGCGTCAGCTCCAGTGTGGAAAATACTTACCACGCCAGGCGGCCAGTCTTTGCCGCCCAGCTCGATCAGGCGATGTCTGACAAGCAGGGCTCGGTCGGGGTTCAGGTGAAGGGGATTGTCGAGAGCAAGGCGCCACTGCTCAAGGAGTACAATCCCAACCACCCGATGGCGGATAAAGACGGTTTTATCTTCAAGCCAAACGTCAACATGGTTGAAGAGATGGCCGACATGATCAACGCCTCGCGCAGCTACCAGACCAACGTACAGGTTGCAGATTCGGCCAAGAAGATGCTGCAGCAGACGCTCCAGCTTGGCAAATCCTGATAGGAGGTATGCAGCATGGTCGATACAACCAATAATGTGAACGGCATCAGCCGTACCACGACCCAGACGACAGGCACCACTACAACGCCGAAGAAAGAGCTGGATCAGGCTTCATTTATGAAGCTGCTAACAATGCAATTGTCGTATCAAGACCCCTTCAAGCCTGTCGACAATGCCCAGATGCTTTCCCAAATGGCGTCCATGTCAACTTCGGAGGGGATCAGTAGTTTGTCTACCCAGATGGGGAAACTCAATGACCAGATGATTTCCAGCCAAGCCCTGCAAGCATCCTCTTTGGTAGGTCAAAATGTGCTACTGCCAAGCAATATAAGCTATTTAGACAAAGACGGGCCACTATCAGCAGTCGTAGCAGTTGGTACTACTAATAAATATGCGAATATCAAAATCACTATCGAAGACGAAAAAGGACAAGTTATCAAAGAGTTTCCTCTGGAAGGAGAGCAAAAAGGTAACGTTGAAGTTGCTTGGGATGGTACAGACAAGGCTGGTAACCGAGTTTCTGCAGGCAAATATGTCGTCAAAGCCAGCGGTACTCTTGATGGCAAGTCGGAAAATATAGCTGCATACGCTTATGCCAAAGTGGATAGCGTTGCCTTGGGTAATGCAACCAACCCTACTCGCCTCAACTTGAGAGGGCTGGGGAGTGAATATTTGAACAATATTCTGCAAATTTCAGGAACCAATTCAAATCCGACGGTTACACCGTCAAAAACCACGTCGACAGCATCGATCTAAGGAGCTGGATATGTCATTTAACAATGCCTTGAGCGGTGTCAACGCGGCACAAAAAGACTTGAACGTCACCGCCAACAACATTGCCAACGTTAATACCATGGGCTTTAAAGAGTCCCGAGCAGAGTTTGCGGATGTTTACGCCAACTCCATCTTTGTCAATGCCAAGACCCAGGTCGGTAATGGTGTAGCGACAGGCGCGGTTGCTCAGCAGTTTCACCAGGGGGCGCTGCAATTTACCAATAACGCACTGGATCTGGCTATTCAGGGTAACGGCTTCTTTGTGACCTCTGACGGTCTGACCAACCTGGATCGCACCTATACCCGTGCCGGCGCCTTCAAGCTCAATGAAAACAGCTATATGGTCAACAATCAGGGCCATTACTTGCAAGGCTATGAAATTAATCCTGATGGTACGCCCAAGGCAGTCAGTATTAATGCGACCAAGCCTATTCAAATACCTGATAGGGCTGGTGAGCCTAAAATGACTTCATTGGTGGAGGCAAGTTTTAACTTGAGTATAGATAGTAAAACAAAGCCTACTTTGCCCGCTAATTTTGACCGCACTAACTCGTCAACATATGCTCATTCAACATCTGTAACTATTTATGATTCGCTTGGTGCCCCCCATACAATCACCAAATATTTTGTCCGCCACGAGGATCCGGCTAATGCGGGGCAGCCTCTGAATCCGGGAACTTGGAGTATGTTCATGTATGAAGGGGACAAGCCTATAAATATTGATGGTGGTACGGCGAGTCCAGGTGCAGGTATTCCCACTGGTCTGCAGATGACATTTACTCCTTCGGGTAAGCTGGATACAACAATACCGGTTGCGCCTATCAAGACTGTTGCGTTGGGCAATGGCGCCGGTGGAGCAGGGATTATCAATAATGGTGCAGATCCGACCCAGACGTTGGAAATTCGTCTTGGGACTGTTACCCAATACAACTCACCTTTTGAAGTCAACAAATTGACTCAGGATGGTGCGACAGTGGGCCGTCTAACAAAGGTTGAAATTACGCCAGACGGTGTTGTTTCTGCCACGTACAGTAATGCTACGACGTTAAAAGTGGCTATGGTTGCGCTGGCCAAGTTTGCGAACTCGCAAGGATTGACTCAGGTTGGTGACACATCTTGGCGGCAGTCCCTGCTCTCAGGGGATGCATTGCCTGGTACTCCTAATTCAGGTACGTTTGGTAGCATAAAATCTTCAGCGCTGGAGCAGTCCAACGTGGATTTGACCTCGGAGCTGGTTGACCTGATCACGGCCCAGCGTAACTTCCAGGCCAACTCCCGTTCTCTGGAGGTCAACAGTTCGCTGCAGCAAACCATCCTGCAGATCCGTTAATCTCGCAATACATGATAATGAGAGGGGGCTTGGCCCCCTCTCTGTTTCTGTCGGATTTTCATCCTCCTTATCCCCCCATATTTCTGCTATTGGCACTCTAATTGCATTTCTCCTGTCAGAGTCATCTGTTTGACGGAGAATTCCATGGATCACCTGCTTTATATCGCCATGTCCGGGGCCAAAGAGACCATGAACAGCCTGGCTGTTCGGGGCAACAACCTCGCCAATGCCAATACCACCGGCTTCAAGTCCGATTTCGAGCAGGCCAGAAGCATGCAGGCGTTCGGAGAGGGCTTGCCAAGCCGGGTGTTTGCCATGGCTGAGCGCCCGGGTCAGAACCTGCAGCATGGCATGCTGATGACCACCGGACGGGATCTGGACGTGGCGGTGGATGGTCCAGGCTGGATTGCCGTGCAGGATCCCAAGGGCGGCGAGGCCTATACCCGCATGGGGAATTTGCAGGTCAATGCGACCGGCAACTTGCAGACCTCGACAGGCCTGAATGTGGTGGATGACGGCGGTCAGCCAATCGTGTTGCCGATGCCGATGGAGAAACTCGAGATCAATCGGGATGGCACCATCAGCGGTCGTCCGGAGGGGGCGGCCGCCAACTTGCCGGAAGATTTTCAGCGGATCAAGCTGGTCAACCCGGCCGCCGATGCGGTGGAGAAGGGGCAAGATGGTCTGTTTCGCCGCAAGGATGGCCAGAATGAACCCGCCTCTGCCAATGTCGGTCTGATTGCCGGCTCCCTTGAGGGGAGCAACGTCAATGTGGTGGATGAGATGACCAACCTGATCCGGCTGCAACGCCAGTTCGAAACTCAGGTCAAAATCATGAAGACGGCCGAAGAGAATGATGAAGCTCAAACCCAACTGCTGCGAATCAGCTAATCAAGGAGTTACCTATGAATCCCGCACTCTGGATCAGCAAGACCGGGTTGGATGCACAGCAGACCAATATTTCGGTTACCTCGAACAACCTGGCGAACGCCAGCACCGTGGGCTTTAAAAAGTCACGGGCCATCTTTGAAGATCTGCTGTATCAAAACATCAACCAGCCCGGTGGCCGCTCCTCTGCCGATACCGAGCTCCCCTCCGGCCTGATGCTGGGGGCGGGTGCCAAGGTGGTGGCGACCCAGAAAAACCACAGCCAGGGCAACGTACAAACCACTGACAACTCGCTCGACTTGATGATCAGTGGTCGTGGCTACTTTGAAATTCAGCTGCCGGATGGTAGTGCGGCCTATACCCGCAACGGTCAGTTCACCCTCAACGATGAAGGGACCATAGTGACCCCGGGTAATGGCTACCCGCTGCAACCGGAAATCCAGATCCCGGAGAACGCCCAGAGCGTTACGGTGGGTGAAGATGGCCAGGTCTCGGTGCAGCTCAAGGGCGATGGCGCTTCTCAGGTTGTCGGTCAGATCAACATCTCCGACTTCGTCAACGCCAGCGGCTTGCAGCCGATGGGGGAGAACATGTTTGTCGAGACCCAATCCAGTGGTGCTGCCGCGCAGGGGACTGCCGGTGCCGATGGCTTGGGGGTGATCAAGCAGGGGATGCTGGAGACTTCCAACGTCAACGTGACCGAAGAGCTGGTGAACCTCATTCAGGCTCAGCGGGTCTACGAGATGAACTCCAAGGTGCTCTCCGCCGTGGACGGCATGATGTCCTTCCTGATCCAGCGTACCTAATTAGGAGGTGCATGATGAAAGCCGTATGGATGCTGGGATTGTTGGTGCTGGGAGGGTGTAGCAGCACTCCCAATACGCCCAAGCCTGATGATCCCGAGTTTTCCCCCGTCTACGGGGAGTCGGAGCCGGTGTCGGTGCGACCGACAGGGGCGATTTTCCAGCCGGATCAGGTCAATGGCATCTATTCGGATATCAAGGCACACAAGGTAGGCGACATCATTACCATCGAGTTGTCGGAGTCGACCTCCGCCTCGAAAAAGGCCAATACCCAGAGTGGCAAGAATAACAAGTTCAATCTGGACCCGGTCAAGTTGGGTGGCGTGCCCGTGACCGCCAGCCCCTATGATCTCTCAGCCTCCATTGCTCAAGACAGCGCGTTCAAGGGCCAGGCCAAGGCGGATCAGAGCAACAGCCTGCAGGGCAATATTTCGGTCAGCGTGGCCAAGGTACTGCCCAACGGCAATCTGGTGGTGCGCGGAGAGAAGTGGATCATGCTCAACAATGGCAATGAATATATCCGGATCACCGGCCTTATTCGCCCGGAGGATGTGACGTCTGATAACAGTGTTTCGTCCCAGAAAGTGGCCAATGCCCGCATTTACTACGGTGGTACCGGCGATCTGGCCAATAGCCAGGAGCAAGGGTGGCTTACCAGCTTTTTCAATGGTCCCTGGTGGCCGCTCTAGGAGATGTTATGAAGTCACTCCGTCTTGTCACTCTGCTCTGCTGTCTGCTGCCCTTGGGTGTGGCCAATGCGGCCCGGATCAAGGACATCAGCTCGGTTGAAGGGGTGCGTAACAACCAGCTGATTGGTTACGGTCTGGTGGTAGGGTTGCCCGGCACTGGCGAGAAGAACAACGCCTTCACCGAGCAGACCTTCCGTACCATGCTTAACAACTTTGGCATCAAGGTGCCGGATAACATCAAGCCCAAGATCAAGGATGTGGCGCCGGTGGCGATCCATGCCGACCTGCCCCCCTTCTCCAAGCCGGGCCAGACCATCGACGTAACGGTGTCGGCCATTGGCGAGGCCAAGAGCCTGCGGGGCGGCACTCTGCTGCAAAGCTTCCTGAAAGGGCTCGATGGGCGGGTCTATGCGGTCGCCCAGGGCAGTCTGGTGGTCGGTGGTCTGGGGGCTGAGGGGGCTGATGGTTCCAAGGTAGTGATCAATACCCCGACCGTCGGGCGGATTGCCAACGGTGCGACCGTGGAGCGGGAGGTGCCCAACTCCTTCAGTCAGGGGGACACCATCACCTTCAACCTTAACCGACCCGACTTTACTACAGCGCGCCGTCTGGCCGATGTGGTCAACGATCTGGTGGGGCCCAATACCGCTCAGGCGCTCGATGCCACCTCGGTCAAGGTCTATGCCCCGCGAGATCCGGGTCAACGTGTCTCCTATCTCGCCACCATCGAGAATCTGGAGGTGGATCTGGCCAACGAGGCGGCCAAGATCATCGTCAACTCCCGCACCGGCACCATAGTGATCGGCAGTCAGGTCAAGCTCAAACCGGCGGCCATCAGCCATGGCGGATTGACGGTGACCATCGCCGAAAACCAGCAGGTCTCCCAGCCCAACCCGTTGGCGGGAGGAGAGACGACGGTGACAAACAACTCGACCATCAATGTCCAGCAGGAGCCGGGGCGGATGTTCAAGTTTGATACCGGTGCGACCCTGGACGATCTGGTCCGGGCGGTCAATCAGGTCGGGGTCGCCCCGGGTGATTTGATGGCCATCCTTGAGGCACTGCAGCAGGCAGGCGCCATCGAGGGGCAACTGGTCATATTGTAACAAGCGGCAAGTGGTTGCCACGGGTGGCAATGAGGTAAGCAAAATGGCGGAGTTTGACAGCAACAGCGGCATGAATCTCGGGATGGTACAGGACATCAAGAACCTGGATCGTCTGCGCCAGATGAGCCAAAGCAAAGAGGGACAGGCCGAAGCGCTCAAGAGTGCGTCACGCCAGTTCGAGTCAATCTTTACCCAGATGCTGTTTCAGAGCATGCGTCAGGCCAACGGGGTGTTGACTCAGGACAACCCGATGAACAGCAGCTATACCCAGTTCTATGAAGGGATGCTTGATGAGCAGCGGGTTGCCGACATGTCCAGCAAGGGGGGACTGGGATTGGCTGACATGGTGGCCAAGCAGCTCTCTCCCGAGACCTTTACCCATCAGGATGGACGGGTGCTCAAGATGCCGCAGCGTACCGAACGGACCTACAAACCCTATCAGCCACCCACGGCCGCTGCCGATGATTTGATCGCGGCATCAAAAGTTGGCAAAGATTTTGCTGAAAGAGAGATGACCGAGGGGGTCAAGGAGAGCCACGCACTCACTATGCCCCGTCGACCGCACCGCAGCATTCCGCCCATGGGACGCATGGCCAGCGAAGAGGGCAGTGCCACCGGTAGTGGGGGCAAAGAGTTCGATACACCGGAAGAGTTTGTTAATCGCCTGATGCCGCTGGCCAAGAAAGCGGCCGACAAGTTGGGGTTAAGCCCGGCGGTACTGGTCGCTCAGGCGGCACTGGAGAGCGGTTGGGGCAAGCGGGTGATCAAGGATGGCGAGGGGCAGGTGACCCATAACCTGTTTGGCATCAAGGCCGATCCGCGCTGGGAAGGGCCAAAGGCGGTGGTCAGCACGCTCGAGTATGAGCAAGGCGTCGCCTCCCGCCAGAAAGCGGCATTTCGCTCCTATGAGTCGTTTGAAGAGAGCTTCAACGACTATGTGGACTTCCTCACTTCCGGCTCTCGCTACAAGGGCGCCCTGGCGAAGGTGGATAGTCCTGATCGCTACTTCGAGGCGCTGCAACAGGCGGGTTATGCCACCGACCCGCACTACGCCAGAAAATTGAAACAGGTATTGCGCAGTGACGCCATTGCCCAATACAACGAGATGGAGCTGTAACGTATGGCAAGCGACCTGCTTGGGATTGGTTCATCGGGCGTGCTGGCACAGCAACGCCTGCTGCAGACCACCAGTAACAACATAGTGAACGTCAATAGCCAGGGCTATGTGCGTGAGCGTACGCTGGTGTATACCAATACCATCGGCCTGGGGACCGGTGACATCAAGACTCAGCGGGTAATCAACGACTATATGCAGGGGGAGGTGCGCCGTGATACCTCCGCCTATCATGCCTCCCTGACCCATTATGAACAGCTGGCTGGCGTTGACAGCTTGCTTGGGGATACCAGCAACAGCGTGGGGGCGGCCATCACCTCCTACTTCAAGTCATTTCACTCTGCCAATGAATCGCCTGCCGAGATCGGTGGGCGCAAGGTGGTGATGACGGAGTTGAGTGGCATGGTCAACCGTTTTCATACCCTCTCGGCGCAGCTCGACAAGCAGAGCGATACCCTCAACACCCGCATTGAAGATGAAACCAAGCAGGTCAACAGCCTGCTCACCAGCATCAATGATCTTAATCAGGCCATCATCCGCACCCAGGGGTCACCCGAAGAGAACCTGATGCTGTTTGATCAGCGGGATGAGGCGATCCGCCAGCTGTCGGAGAAGATGGATATTCGTACCGTAGCCCAACCCAACGGCAGCATGCTGGTCAATATGAGTACCGGCCATTCGCTGATCCTCGATGGGGGCGTCGCCCAGTTCAAGGTGATTGCAGGAGATCCTGACTCCCGGGATCAGGAGCTGCAGCTGACCCTGGGGGCGAACAAGGCAACCATCGACCACGATACGTTTGGTGGCGCCATGGGGGGGCTGTTCAAGGCGCGTACCGACCTTGAGCCGACCAAGCGCGAACTGGGGCAGCTGGCCGTGGCGATGGCGGATGCGATGAATCAGCAGAACCGCCTCGGGATGGATCTGGATAACGAGATCGGCGGCGATATTTTCACCATGCCTGCCAGCAAGGGCTTACCCTACGGCAATAACACGGGGACGGTCGGTGCGAATGTCAGCTTTGTGCCGGGCAAGGGGACATCAGTGACCCCGTTTGATTACGAAGTGCAATTTAGTAGTGCCACCGGTTATGAGGTGTTCTCGCTGGACAAGTCTGGCAATCGTACCTCTGTGAGTACGGGGACCATGCCGCCAGCGACCTTTGAGCTGCCTGGGCATGGGATCTCGATCGATCTCACCGGTACGCCGGCTGCTGGTGACAAACTGTTGCTGCAACCGACCAAAAGTGCGGCCGCCGGTCTGGGTCAGCTGATCACCCGACCGGAAGATTTGGCCCTGGCCTCTCCGCTTAAAGCGGAAAAGACCACCAACAATGGCGGCGGGGCTGATATCAAACTGGGTGGCGTATTCAATACAGGTGCGGGGTCAGGTTTTGGTACCAATAGTCTGAGCCCGACAGCGCCTCAGGTCGTCAAGATTGACGCCAACGGTAACTATCAGGTGTTTCAAGCCGATGGCACTACCTTGATTGGCACGGCCCCTGCGAGCAGCAAGGGGCAGAATTTAATGGCAGCCTTGCAACTGCCACCACCCACTGGTGGACCAGCTTATCCAAATCCGAAACAGGCCCCCGGCTACGAGTTCAGCATCACCGGAACGGTGGATGCCGGTGACAGCTTCAAGCTCAGTTACAACAGCAATGGCTTTGCCGATAACAGCAATGGCCTGGTTCTGGCCGAGCTGCAAAACAAGGATCTGGTGCGCAAGAGCACCAATGGTGGGACGACCAACGACAAGATGACCTTCAATCAGGCCTATTCCGGGTTGGTGATGGAAGTGGGCAACAATACCAGTCAGGCAAAAACGCTGCTCAAGGCCAATGAGTCCAAGCTTATCCAGAGTACCGGCATCTTTGAAAGCGTGTCTGGGGTCAATCTGGAGGAGGAGGCGGCCAATCTGATCCGCTTCCAGCAATCCTATGCGGCATCGGCGCAAATTGTCAGCACGGCCAAAACTATTTTCGATACACTGCTCTCTTCCGTGAGGTAACGTCATGCGCATCACCACCAACATGATCTACGACCGGAATATCTATTCCCTCAACAGTGCCAACGAGCGGTTGAATACTGCCTACCAACAGCTGCAAACCGGTAATAAATTTCAGACTGCCGGCGAAGATCCCGCGGGGATGAGCCAGAAGATGGCACTGACCAAGGAGATTGACCTGTTCAAGCAGTACAGTGTCAATGGCAGCTTGCTGGAAAACAGCCTGGGACATGAGGAGACGGTATTAACGTCGATTAATAATGCGATGCTTAGTGCCCAGACCCTGATCCAGAAGTCAAATAACGGCTCTATCAGTGACGATGATCGCAAGGCCATTGCCAGCGAGCTTGAAGGGTTGCAGCAGCAGATGTTTGACCTGATGAATAGCAAAAATTCCTCGGGTGAATTTATATTTGGCGGCAATCAGAGCAAGACCCAGCCATATATAAAAGACGCTAACGGAAAATATATTTATCAGGGGGACCCAGGTCAGCGAAATATTCAGGTCTCACCCACAGTACAAATCGCTGCCAATGATTCCGGGCAGGATCTGTTTGAAATCGTGGCGACCAGAAGAACCGCCAGTGCAACCACCGCAAATATCAAGGTCGGGATAGGCGATCAGGGTAACTTTGATAATTTCTATAAGTCCAATTATAACTCGGCACTGCCCAGCAACACTTATACCGTATCAACCACCATAGGTCCGCCTGATACCTATGATATCAAGGATGCCGGTGGCAATACGTTGCAAACGGGTAACTACACTGCTGGCACCAAGATCCCCTTTAATGGTCTGGAGTTGACCCTTGATTTGCCTGCAGGTGGTGCGGCTCAGCAGTTTGATCTTAATCCACCGAAGAATGACAACATATTGAATGGTATGTCGGATTTTATTACGGCTCTGCGAGATCCGGCTATTTCTGCCGAGACCTTCGAGCAGAAAATAGCCGATGCCACCGTTCATATGAAAAATGCCCGCCTGAATATCGATCATGGGTTGGGTGAGTTGGGCGGCCGGATGAACAGTCTGGAACAGGCCATGGGCTCCAATGAGGGATTGAGTACCCTCAACGCCGAGGCGAGAGCCAAGGTGTCGGAAGCGGATCTCTATGAAGTGATTTCCGCGCTGTCAAAAGAGGATGCGGCATTGAGTGCCTCGCAACTCTCTTTCAGCAAAATAAGCCGTTTGACACTGTTTGACTATATTCGCTAATTAAAGAAAGGCCCCTTTGGGGCCTTTCTTTAATCACGGTTTTGTAGTTTGGTTCAGTGTCATCTCCTGCCAATTGTAACAAGCTGTTGCCGTTGCCGATTTAATGGTGGTTGCGGGGTTGACCTCCCTGCGGGATTGGATAATCATGCCGCCCGCACAACAGAGGGTTGTGCGAATTATTTGCAGCATCTCGTTAGGCGAGGCTCCTGTATAAACACAGGCCACTGATCTCACGACGTCCAGAGACGCCCAAGATCAGGACAGTTTTCATCGGATTAAGGTGTAAACCCAAGTGGCTTCCGGCATGCCGGATACGTTATGCAGTGCTAAAGCTGGTACGTGGGGATGATGACACGCCGAACGGCGTCATTTCCTGCCTATTACTCGTCAATCAAATTGCTGTTTTCTTGTCGTTGCCTCCGGCTATTTCCGGAAGCATTCAGGTTCGCCTGAAATCACATGAGGATATCTGTGATGAAGAAAACACATACCATTCTTAACCGTCACCAACTGCTCGATCTGGCCGCCCTGCAAGGTTGGCTGGAACATAATCTGGATCCGGTGCAGCGCGCCGATCAACTGCTGACCCTGCGTCCGGAAGAGCTCAACTGCATCTTTGATACCCTGCCAATTCCGCAAGGTGCCGAACTGCTTGGTTCACTCTCTGCCGAGAGTGCCGGGCGCCTGTTGCAGCGGCTCCATGGTAGCATCGTCAGCGTGTTGCAGGAGGCCATTCCCCGTCGCGAGATGGTCGCCATCCTGCGCAAATTGGGTCGTCAGGATCGCACCATGTTGCTGGCTCGCTTCCCGACCCAGGCGCAGGCCATGTATTACTCCCTGCTGGATTGGCCCACCGAGTCGGTGGGGGCCAACATGCGCCACGAATATCTGGCGGTACGGGAGGAGGACACGGTCGGCCACGCCAAACAGCTGATCCACGATGCCTGGGACAATGCCCAGCTGTTTCGCCATATCTATGTGGTCAACGGGGATGGTCGTCTGCAAGGGAGCCTCTCCCTCAAGACCTTGCTGATCGCCGACCCGCTGGCCAGCGTTGCGACCCTGATGGATCGGGAGACGGTGCGGATCAACGCCCGGGCGGATCAGGAGTTGGCAGCGCGCCTGCTCATCGACCGCGACCTGTCGGTATTGCCGGTCGAGGATCAAGGACGACTGGTCGGAATTTTCCACGTCGATGATGCAGCGGATATTCTGGAGCTCGAATCCACCGAGGATGCCGAGATGCAGGGTGGCTCATCACCGCTCGATACCCCTTACTTGCAGGCGACGCCCTGGCAGCTGTGGCGCAAACGGGTGGGCTGGCTGCTTATCCTGTTTGTGGCGGAAGCTTACACCGGCACTGTTCTGCGGGCATTCGAGGAGCAGCTGGAAGCGGCTATCGCGCTGGCCTTCTTCATTCCGCTCCTGATCGGTACTGGCGGTAACAGCGGCACCCAGATCACCACCACCATAGTACGTGCCATGGCGGTCGGGGAGGTGAGCCTGCGCAATCTCGGCACCGTGCTGAAAAAGGAGCTCTCCACCGGTCTGCTCATCTCGGGTGCCATTGCCATGGCGGCCTGGGTACGGGCATGGAGTCTCGGCGTCGGTCCCCAGATTGGCATGGTGGTGACTTTTACCATCATCGCCATCGTGCTCTGGAGTGCCACGGTCGCATCCATTATTCCCATGGTGCTGCGTCGTTTCCGCATCGATCCGGCGGTGGTCTCTGCGCCATTCATCGCGACACTGGTGGATGGCACCGGCCTTATCATCTACTTCGAGATGGCCAAGTGGTTGTTGCCCGAGCTGCAGTAAGCCAGAACCTGAGAATGCAAAAGGCAGCCCACGGGCTGCCTTTTTTACATCTCTCTTTGCGGTTTAGCCGAGCTGGAACAACAGTGGCCAGCCCTGCTCCTGGCAATAACGATGCTCCTTCTCCAGATTCTGCATCAGGAGACGGTTCTCCTCGCACCAGTCGATCGGCAGGGTCACTACCAGCTGCTCCCCTTGCACCGCAACTTTCCACTCAGGCAGCAGGTTGTCCTGGCGCTTGTGGTGCGCGGCGACAGCGAGGCGCAAAATGCGGATGCAGCGAAGCACGGTTTGCATGTCGTGGTTGGGCAGGGGAGGCAGCTCGGCGAGTTTTAGCCCCTTGCGCTGGAAGCGTACCAGCGCGGCCAGCAATGCCTGATCGTCCTGGTTGAAGCCGGGCAGGTCGGTGTGTTGCAGGATATAGGCGGAGTGGCGATGAATGCCGCTGTAGTTGATGGCAAGGCCAATTTCGTGCAGCCGCGCCGCCCAGCCGAGGATGGCTCGATAGGGCTCTACTTCCATCTGCCAGGACTCTTGCAAGGCATCAAACAGCGTCAGCACGCTCTGCTCCACCCGGGCGGCTTGTTTGCGGTCCATCCGGTAGTGGGTGCCTAGCGCTTGTGCCGTGCGTTCGCGAATATCGTGGTGCTGCAAGCGCTCCTCGAATTCATAAAGCAACCCTTCACGCAGGGCACCGTCGGAGTAGTCGAGCCGCTCGATGGGCAGCGAGGTAAACAGCCCGAGCAGGATGGCGACCGCGGCGGCAAACACCTCCTGGCGCTCCTCGGTCAGCCCTGTCAGCTTGAGGTTATCGACTCGCTTGCGCTCAATCATCAGCGCCTTGAGCCGCTCCAGCCCCTCCAGCGTGATGCTGCCGTCAGTCAGCCCTTCCCCTTGCAGTACATCCCGTACCGTACGAATGGAGCCTGAGCTGCCAAGGCAGCTCTGCCAGCCCAGCTTGCGGTACTGGTTGACGATGGGGGCGAGCTGGTGCTGCGCCTCCAGCACGGCATTGGTGAAGTGCTTGTCGCTCAGCTTGCCGCTGGCGAAGAAGCTTTGGGTAAAGCTGACGCAGCCCATCTTGCGACTGGTGAGGGCCTTGTGTTCAAACCCTTCACCGATGATGAGCTCGGTGCTGCCGCCGCCGATATCGATCACCAGTACCTGGCCCTCTATATGCTGGGTATGGGCAACCCCCTGATAGATGAGCCGAGCTTCTTCCTGCCCGCTGATGATCTCGATGGGGTGGTTGAGCACCTTGGCTGCTTCACTCACAAATTCGCGGGCGTTGCTGGCACGGCGCAATGTGTAGGTACCTGCGATGCGGATCTGATCCGGTTTGATGTTGGTGAGCCGCTCGGCAAACAGCGACAGGCAGGCGAGACCGCGTTCCATCGCCTCCGGGCTCATCCGTTTTTGCTCATCCATCCCTTCCGCCAGCCGCACTCGCTCCTTGATGCGATCGACGATGCGAAAACGCCCTTCGCTCAGATGGGCGATCACCATATGAAAACTGTTGGAGCCGAGATCCACGGCGGCATAGAGACTATTGTCCATTGTTTGACTCGATACGTTTGAGATAGTCGTAAATCGCCACCTGAGAGCGGATCTTGCGGCGGTTGCCCCGCTTCACATATTCGTTCTGCTGGTCGGCATCAATGACCCGCGCCTTGCAGGTATCACTCAGTTGTAGTTCGAGAATGTCCATGATGCGCTGCTTGAGGCGCTCATCATAAATGGGGGTGCCCACCTCAATACGGCCGTCGATATTGCGGCTCATCCAGTCGGCGCTGGAGATATAGAGCTGGGGGTTGCCCTTGTTGTGGAACACCATCACCCGCGGGTGCTCGAGGAAGCGGTCGATGATGCTGATCACCTTGATATTGTCACTGAGGCCCGGCACACCCGGACGCAGGGCGCACATGCCACGGATGATCATCTGGATCGGCACCCCGGCCTGCCCGGCGGCATAGAGGCGGTTGATGAGATCCTTGTCCACCAGATTGTTGATCTTGAGGATGATGCCGCTCGGCTGGCCCGCCTTGGCGTTGGAGAGCTCGTTGTCGATGAGGCGATAGAGCTGACGGCGGCTGTTGATGGGGGAGACCAGCAGGTGGTTGAATTTGTAACGCTTATAGGGGTACTCGATGTATTCAAATACCCCTTCCACTTCGGCGGTGATGTCCGGATTGCGGGTCAGCAGCGAGAAGTCGGTGTAGATCTTGGCGGTCTTCTCGTTGAAGTTGCCTGTGCCGATATGGGCATAGCGCACCGCCTCGCCATTTTCGTGGCGGGTGATGAGGCAGAGCTTGGAGTGGATCTTGAGGCTCGGTACCCCGAACACCACCTTGACCCCGGCATCGGTAAGGATGTTGGCCCAGTCGATGTTGGCCGCCTCGTCGAAACGGGCGCGCAGCTCGACCACCACGGTTACCTTCTTGCCGTTGTTGGCGGCATCGATGAGGGAATGGATGATCCGCGACTTCTTGGCCACCCGATAAATGTTGATGCGAATGGCGCTGACCGCCGGATCGAACGCCGCCTGGCGCACCAGCTCGGTGAAGTGGTGGAACTTGTGATACGGGTAGTAGAGCAGAATATCCTGCTTGGTAATCGCATCGAAGGCGTTGACGAAACCGTCAAAATCGCGGCAATCGAGGGCCGGCAGCTTGGGGTTTTCCAGATAGTCACGGCCCACGTTGGGGAAGCCAATGAAATCCTTGAAGTTGTGATAGCGTCCGCCCGGCATGATGGCATCGTAGGAGCTGATCTGCAGCTTGAGCTTGAGGAAGCTTATCATGGCAGCGGGCATCTCCCGCTCGTAGACGAAGCGCACCGGCATGGCGGTGAGGCGCTGCTTCAAGCCATCACTCATCTTGTCCACCAGGCTCAAGTCCAGCTGGTCGGAGAGATCGTATTCTGCATCCCGGGTCAGCTTGACCGCATAGGCGGCAATCTCGTCGTAGTCGAAGAAGCCCTTGAAGATCTCGTCGAGGCAGAAGCGGATGACGTTATCCAGAATGATGATCTGCTTCTTGCGGCGGGTCCCTTCCGGCGGCAGCTGGAAGAAGCGGGGGAGGTCGTCGGTCGGCACTTCTACCAGGGCGTACTGGATCACCTGACCGTTCTTCTTCATCTCGATGGCCAGATAGGTGTACTCATCCTTGAGGAATTTGACCGGATTGACCTCTTTGTTGAGCAGGATCGGGATGATGTGACGCAGCACCTTCTCCTTGAAGAAGACCCGCAGCCACTTCTGAATGGCATCGGAGAGCTGGTTCTCGTTGACCAGAAAGATGTTGTGGCGGGCCAGCGCAATCAACAGCTCTTTATAGGTGTTGTCGAAAGCTTCACCGAGCGCCATCACTTTTTGCTGGATGGCGCGCAGCAGCACTTTTGCTTCATCGTCGCCACCATGTACTTCATTGATGAGGATGCGACGCTTGACGTCCGATACCCGTACCTTGAAGAACTCATCCTGGTTGGAGGAGAAGATCCCCAGAAAACGAACCCGCTCGATGAGGGGCACCGTCTTGTCCATTGCCTCTTGCAACACCCGTTCATTGAATGAGAGCCAGCTCAGCTCTTTCTCTTCATACTGCTTGTCGGTGCTCATCTTGTGCCTCTGTTTCAGGTCGCGTCTGCGCGGCAGTTATGGCGTTAATATATGACAAATAAATGACAGTATTGTTACTGCTCGCTGAACGCTTCGTCGATGTCGACCACCAGATCGTCGGAGAGGGATTCCAGCGCGGTGATAAGCGTATCCATCGCGAGCCCGTCGGGCAGGGCAACCAGCGCATGGGCATAGAAGAGCGGGGCGCCGGAGTGGGGAGCCGGTTCACAGCCGGTGGTGAGATCGGCCACGTTGATCTCGAGCTGGCGCAGGATGCTGGCTACTTCATGGACGATTCCGGGGCGGTCGTTGCCGGTCACTGTCATCATGACTTGATGAGCTGGCTCGGCGGTAGGTGTCCCTTCGGCAAAGCTGATGGTCAGACCCGGTAGCAGGGCCAGTGCTTCGCACAGGCTGCGATAGTGCTCATCGGGGACAGAGACATGGAGGATACCGGCAAACTGGCCCGCCAGTTCGCTCATGGCGCTGCCCAGCCAGTTGCCCTGCTCGCGGCTGATGACTGCTGCCAGACTCTCGACGATCCCGGGTTTGTCTGCACCGATCACGGTGACCACCAATTGCTTTTGCATCCTGCTCTCCTTGAAATGGGATTTCTTGCTCTATCCCTATTGTGCCTGCTGGGGCTGGTCATATGAACCCCCGCCTGCTGACAAATAGATAAAAAGACGGGACTTTTCACTTTCTATACACGGGTCTGCTGCCTTGCTCCGTGGCGGCTGTGGTAAAGTAATTCCCCTTTCGTGTCGTGAACTGGATCGTGCTCTCATGAATACCCTTGTCCTATCGGGATTGTTGTTGCTGGCGCTGCTTGTGCTGGCGATCTTCTGGAGCAGAGGCAGACAGCAAAAGCGCCTGCCCTATGATGTGCAGGAGACTCTGTTCAGTCCCGCTGAGCGCTCCTTCCTCGGGGTGCTGGATCTGGCGGTGGGTGACAAGGCCCGGGTCTTTGCCAAGGTGCGGGTGGCCGATGTGCTGACGCCGCAGGCCGGGCTCGGCAAAAGCAAATGGCAGCAGCACTTCAACAAGATCAGCGCCAAGCATTTCGACTATCTGCTTTGCCACCCCGCGGATCTCTCCTTTATCTGCGCCATCGAACTCGATGACAGCTCCCATCGTCACCAGAAGCGCAAGGCGCGCGACCTTTTTCTGAAAACCGCCTGCGATAGCGCCGGTCTGCCGTTGCTGCAGATCCCGGCAAGTGCCAGCTATCTTGTGGAAGAGCTGCGCGAACAGATCCTGCCGCTTCTGGTCAAAACCAGCGAACCATTGATCGACGATTTGCCGCACGGGGCACGCCGCGAGCCCACCTTCAACCCTCTGTTGCTGGACGGCGTGGATGTCGGTGCCGGGATGCGTGGCCGCACTCCCCATGCCGAGGCCATCTCGCCCTCGTCATTCCACGAGCCCGCCATCCAGCCCAAGGGGGTGATGGAGGCGCCACAGAGTGAGGGTGAGCTGATCGATAGCTTGTTCGCCGATGTGGAAGATGATGAAGAGCACGAGGTACACCACTGCCCTCGTTGTGATGCGCCGCTGGTGGAGCGGGAGGCGAAAAAAGGCCCCCACGCCGGTCGACTCTTTCTGGCTTGCAGCCGTTTCCCCGAGTGTCGTTACGCGGCGCCGCACCACCATAATCGTCACTGAATGCGCTTCACCGTGTCCCATGCTGCCCTCTGACGAGGGCGGTTTTCTTTCCGCTATTGGCGGCGTTTGTTAACGGCGCCAATGCAGAAAATTCCTCGGCAAAATTTATCTAATCTCCCGTTTCTGTCGATACACTTAGCCTGAATACGACAACTTTTGACAATGTGTCGGAATTTTGGCACTTTGTGTGCCTGCAAAAAGACAGTCGGTAGCTGTTTTATCATTAAATAAAACAATAAGTTAGTTCAGGACATCGCGAGGAATGGATATGGTGGAGATGGGCGTGTTGATTGTTGATGCCGATGCGCAGCGGCGCCAACAGTTGGGAACCGTGCTCTCGTTTATGGGGATCCCGTGGCAGGAGGTGGCACAAAGCGATCTGGATGTGGCCATCGAATCCTCCGATCCGCTGCAAGGGGTGCTGGTGGGTGAACTGACCGACCGTCCCTTGTCAGAGCTGCTTGCTGCCTTCCCTCGCACGCCATTCCTCTCGCTGGTTGAGGCCGACCTGCCCAACAGCAACTTTATCGGGGTGGCGCTCTCACCCTTTACCTATGAATCCCTCACCCGTCATCTGCACTTCTGTCAGGCATTCGTCTCCTTGCATCCCCGTCAGCAGACCCATGACAAGGGGCAGGCCCTGCTGCGCTTGCTGGTGGGTAAAGGGAAGGGGATCCAGGAGGTGCGTCGACTCATCAGCCAGGTGGCCGAGACCGATGCCAACGTGCTGATCCTCGGGGAGTCCGGCACTGGTAAAGAGGTGGTGGCTCGCGCCATCCACGAACTCTCTTCCCGCAGCAGTGGCCCCTTCGTGCCCATCAACTGCGGCGCCATTCCGGCCGAATTGCTGGAGAGCGAACTGTTCGGTCACGAGAAGGGGGCGTTTACCGGCGCCATCGCGGCTCGTCGCGGTCGCTTCGAGCTGGCGCAGGGGGGCACCCTGTTTCTCGACGAGATCGGCGATATGCCGATGCCGATGCAGGTCAAACTGTTGCGGGTATTGCAGGAACGGCTGTTCGACAGGGTCGGTGGCGGCAAGCCCATTCAGGCCGATGTGCGCATCATAGCGGCGACCCACCGGGATCTGGAGGCGATGATCCGCACTCAGGGTTTCCGCGAAGATCTCTACTACCGCCTCAACGTCTTCCCCATTGAGACGCCGCCGCTGCGGGATCGCATCGATGACATCCCGCTGCTGCTGCAGGAGCTGCTCAACCGCCATGCCGAGCAGCACCATGGCTTTATCCGGTTGACCCAGCGGGCGCTGGAGTCACTGATGCAGTACCCCTGGCCCGGCAACGTGCGCGAGCTCTCCAACCTGCTGGAGCGGCTGCTGATCCTCTACCCGCACCAGATCGTCGATGTGGCCGATCTGCCGAGCCGTTATCGTCTGCTGCCGAGCGAGCCGCGGGATGAGCGGCTGACCGAGATGGATGAACGGGATGCGCTGGCGGCGGTGTTCCAGGATCCGCCCGAGCTGGATCACGCCCTCGCCTCGGCCCGCACCATGCAGCTGCCGGAGGAGGGGGTCAACCTCAAAGAGATGCTGGCCGACCTCGAAGTGGAGCTGATCCGTCAGGCGCTGGAGTCTCAGGACGGGGTGGTGGCCCGCGCCGCCGATCTGCTCGGCATGCGCCGTACCACCCTGGTGGAGAAGATGAAAAAGTACGGGATGAGCAAGGACGTCTGAGGGTCAAAGCCTTGACGCTAACGCGCAATTCATTGTTTTAATTCATATAATTTAGTGGCATGGAAATTGAATAGCCTGACCCAATAGCCAGTTTGAGGTCAGGTTTATGACAATCCAGCAGCAGGACATGCCACTCCAGTCCCACGAAGTGAGCCAGCTCTATGCCATCTTCAAGGCGCTCCCCACCGGGGTGTTGCTGCTTGACGGGGCAGGGGTGGTCACCCGCGCGAATCCGGCGGCCATCTCCCTGCTGGGGGAGCCACTGGAAGGGGAGCTCTGGCGCCATATCATTGCCCGCTGCTTCGAGCCGCGCGAGGATGATGGCCACGAGATCTCCCTGCGCGACGGGCGCCGGGTGCAGCTCTCGACCCAACCGCTGCCGGATCAGCCCGGCCAGCTGGTCTTTATCAATGACCTGACCGAAACCCGTAAACTGCAAGACCGCATCAACCACATGAAGCGGCTGTCGGCGCTGGGCAATATGGCGGCCTCGCTCGCCCACCAGATCCGCACGCCGCTCTCCGCCGCCATGCTTTATGCCGCCAATCTGGCCAACCGCACCCTCAAGCCGGAATCTCGTACTCAGTTTCAGCAAAAGCTGATGGCCCGTTTGCAGGATCTGGAGAAGCAGATCAACGACATCCTGCTGTTCGCCCGCAATGGCGACAATCAGGTGGTCACCCCCATCTCAGTACAAGGGCTGCTGGCCGAAGTGCAGGCAGGAGCCGAGGCCTTCTGCCAGCAGCAGGGCTGCGAGCTGCACATGGAGG
This sequence comes from Aeromonas sp. ANP5, assembly GCF_963870295.1. Lineage (NCBI taxonomy): Bacteria > Pseudomonadati > Pseudomonadota > Gammaproteobacteria > Aeromonadales > Aeromonadaceae > Aeromonas > Aeromonas sp. ANP5. Next base: position 86,310 of record NZ_CAWMRY010000010.1, read on the forward strand.
CGCCGGAGCCCGATCTCTGTCTGCTGGCCAACAGCAGTGCGCTGGCGGGTGCCATCAACAACCTGATTGCCAATGCCCAGCAGGCGGGGGCCACGTCACTCTTGGTCAGCGCGGTGCGCAGCGGTGCCCGGGTGGAGATGCGGGTCATCGATAATGGCAAGGGGATCCCTTCCCATCAGCTCGGTCAGGTATTCGAACCCTTCTTTACCACTCGCTCCCAGGGCACAGGTCTCGGGCTGGCGGTGGTGCAATCTGTAGTGCGTGCCCATCAGGGGAAGGTCGGTGTGGCCTCGGTTCCCGGTGAAGGCACCTGCTTTACTCTGTCGTTCCCCCTGCACCAGCAACCGGTGCAGCTTGGAGGTGTAGCATGACACAGGCCAGGATCCTGGTAGTTGAAGATGACAATGGCCTGCGCGAAGCGCTGGTGGATACCTTGTTGCTCGGCGGTTATGAGTGCCGTGAAGCGGACAGCGGCGAACGGGCTCTGCTGACCCTCTCCCGTCAGCCGTTTGACATGGTGATCTCCGATATCCAGATGGGGGGGGTGGACGGCCTCACCCTGCTGGCTACCATCCGCCAGCAATATCCGCAGATACCTGTGCTGCTGATGACCGCCTACGCCAATATCGACGGAGCGGTGCGCGCCATGCGCGAAGGGGCCATCGACTATCTGGCCAAGCCCTTTTCGCCGGAGGTGCTGCTCAATCAGGTCAGCCGTTATGTGCCGGCTCAGAAGGTGGAAAAACGTGCCGTGGTTTACGGGGACCCCAAAACTGCCGAGTTGTTCCAGCTGGCGACCCGGGTGGCCAGAAGCGAAGCGACCGTGATGGTGACCGGCCCGAGCGGGACGGGTAAAGAGGTGCTGGCCCGTTACATTCACGATAACTCCAACCGCGCCGAGCAGCCTTTCGTCGCCATCAACTGCGCCGCCATTCCGGAAAACATGCTGGAGGCGACCCTGTTTGGCTACGAGAAGGGGGCTTTCACCGGTGCGGTGCAGGGGTGCCCCGGCAAGTTCGAGCAGGCGCAGGGGGGCACTTTGTTGCTCGACGAGATCACCGAGATGGATCAGGGGCTGCAAGCCAAGTTGCTGCGGGTGTTGCAGGAGAAAGAGGTGGAGCGGCTCGGCAGTCGCAAGATGATCCCGCTGGATGTGCGAGTCATCGCCACCAGCAACCGGGATTTGAAAAAAGCGGTGCAGGATGGCCTGTTTCGCGAAGATCTTTACTATCGTCTCAACGTCTTTCCGCTGCGCTGGTCTGCCCTGAGTGAGCGGCCCGGGGATATTCTACCACTGGCGGAACATCTGCTGGCGCTTCATGCCAGTCAGCAGGGGTTGCCGACACCTCAGTTGACGGATGCCTCGCGGGAGCGGCTGCTGGCCCACCCCTGGCCCGGCAACGTGCGGGAGCTGGACAACGTGGTACAGCGCGCCCTGATCCTCAGCCCCGACGGCGTCATTGACTGTGATCACCTCATTCTGGAAGAGCTGGACGAGCAGGAGATGGAGTTTGTCAGCGTGGAGCGCAGCTATGGCGGCGATCGCCTCGGCAGCGAGCTCAAGCAGCAGGAGCACCAGATCATTCTCGACACCCTGCAAGATTGTAACGGCAGCCGCAAGGCGGTGGCCGACCGACTCGGCATCAGCCCGCGCACCCTGCGCTACAAGCTGGCCCAGATGCGGGATGCCGGCATAGACTTGCCTGCCTGAATCAGGCTGGTGCCTCAATAGAGGGAAGTATCACTGTGTGGGAACCGTCATGGTCTTGATGGCGGCTCTCGATTATCATAGGGCCCTTGGCGTTTTGAGCCGGGGCCTTGTTTTTATTGGTAAAACAGGGAATCGCGCCGTTATAAAGGGACCCTTATGATCTCTCATCGAAAATTGGAAACCGTACTCAACCACCTGCTTGAGCCCCACGCCATCAAGGATTACTGCCCCAATGGCCTGCAAGTGGAGGGGCGCGAGCGTATTCGCAAGGTGGTGACTGGCGTGACCGCCAGTCAGGCCCTCATAGATGCAGCCGTGGCTGCCGATGCCGATGCCATTCTGGTTCACCACGGCTACTTCTGGAGCGGTGAACCGGCCCAGATCACCGGTATGAAGCAGCGCCGCATCAAGACCCTCCTGGCCCACGATATCAACCTGTTTGCCTACCACCTGCCACTGGATGTCCATCCCGAGGTGGGCAATAACGCCCAGCTCGCCAAGCTGCTCGATATCAAGGTGCGTCGCGGTCTGGAGCCGTGGAACAGCAAGAGCGTCGCCATGGTGGGCAAGCTGGAAGAGCCGATGAGTGGCAGCGATTTTGCCAAGCTGATTGCCGAGCGTCTCGGTCGTGAGCCGCTCCACTGTGGCGACAGCGGCCCCGAGCTGATCCGTTCCGTGGCCTGGTGCACCGGCGGCGGTCAGAGTTACATCAATCTGGCGGCGGAGCAGGGCATCGATGCCTTTATCTCTGGCGAAGCCTCCGAGCAGACTATTCACACCGCCCGCGAGATGGGGATGCACTTCTACGCCGCGGGCCATCATGCCACCGAGCGTTACGGCGTCAAGGCGCTGGGGGAGTGGCTGGCGACTGTGCACGGGCTGGATGTGACCTTTATCGATATCGACAATCCGGTCTAGGGTCGCTTGGCCGCGTAGCGGCGTCATCGGACCTGACCTAAGCCATCGTGTGGTAGGTAGAAATGACAAGGGAGGCTTAAGCCTCCCTTGTTGTATCTGACATGCAGTTGTTGGCGGTTACTCGCAGGCGTAGCCAGCGGGGCCCAGCAGGGAGCCATCCAGTTGCACGGCGCCGTCTACCATTTGCAGCCTGCCTTCGCAGTACCAGCGTACCACCAGCGGGTAGATGCTGTGCTCCTGCGCCTGTACCCGTGCCGCTACCTCGTCCGCCGTGTCCCCTTCGAAGATGGGCACGCGGGCCTGCAGGATCACCGGGCCACCGTCCAGCTCTTCGGTGACGAAGTGGACGCTGGCGCCGTGTTCACTGTCACCGGCATCTATGGCGCGCTGGTGGGTGTGCAGGCCCTGATACTTGGGCAGCAGGGAGGGGTGGATATTGATCATTCTGCCAGCGAAATGGCGCACCAGATCGCCGCTCAATATCCGCATAAACCCGGCCAGCACCACCAGATCCGGCTGATAGTCTGCCATCAGCGCCAGCAGGGCGGCGTCATACTCCTCCCGGCTGGCAAACTGCTGCTGGGCCAGAATGGAGGTCGCCACGCCAGCTTCTTTGGCGCGAACCAGACCATAGGCATCGGCCTTGTTGCTGATGACGCCGACCACCTCACCGGCAATCTTGCCGCTGGCGCAGTGGTCGAGGATCGCCTGCAGGTTGCTGCCGCTGCCGGAGATTAGGACGAGGATCCGCATCATTTGATGACGACCTGCTCCTCACCGTCTGCTGCCTTGGCGATATGACCGATGTGCCATGCGTTCTCGCCTTCTGCCTTGAGCAGGGTCAGCGCTTTCTCCAGCTGGTTGGCGGGCAGGGCGATGATCATGCCGACACCGCAGTTGAAGGTGCGATACATCTCGTGACGGGTGACGTTGCCAGCCTGCTGCAGCCAGCTGAACACCGCCGGCCACTGCCAGCTCTGCTCGTCGATCACCGCTTGAGTGTTGGCAGGCAATACGCGGGGGATGTTCTCCCAGAAGCCACCGCCGGTGATGTGGGAGAGGGCGTGGATCTCACACTCCTTGATGAGCTTGAGCACAGGTTTCACATAGATTCGGGTCGGCTCCAGCAGGGCGTTGGCCAAGGTGGTGTCACCCAGCGGCTGATGCACGTCGGCTTTGGAGACTTCCAGAATTTTACGGATCAGGGAGAAGCCGTTGGAGTGAGGGCCGCTGGCAGCCAGCGCGATCAGGGCATCCCCTTCACCGACCTTGCTGCCGTCGATGATGTCGCTCTTCTCCACCACACCGACGCAGAAACCGGCGATGTCGTAGTCTTCCCCTTCATACATACCCGGCATCTCGGCGGTCTCGCCGCCCACCAGGGCACAGCCTGACTGCTCGCAACCGGCACCGATCCCGGTGACTACCGCGGCTGCGGTGTCCACGTCCAGCTTGCCGGTTGCATAGTAGTCGAGGAAGAACAGCGGCTCGGCGCCCTGTACGATCAGGTCATTGACGCACATGGCCACCAGATCGATGCCCACGGTGTCGTGCTTCTTCAGGTCGATGGCCAGCCGCAGCTTGGTGCCCACACCATCGGTACCGGAGACCAGTACCGGCTCCTTGTAGCCCGCAGGGATTTGACACAAGGCCCCAAAGCCGCCAAGACCACCAAGGACTTCAGGACGACGAGTGCGCTTTGACACGCCCTTGATACGTTCAACCAGTGCATTGCCGGCATCGATATCTACGCCAGCATCCTTGTAGCTCAGTGAGGTTTTGTCAGTCACGAGTATTCCCCGTCATGTAAAGAAGTGGAGGGTAAAATTCGGGGCGTATTCTAACAGTGGCGGTGAAAAACCAGAAAGGAAATCGTTTGCGCGTTTTTGCGCGGAAATGCTCTACAAGCAGTGGCTTTTGTTGTATGATTCCGCGATTTTTTTGCGGCAGGTTAGAGGAGATAATAATGAAAGTCGTTGAAGTCAAACACCCCCTGGTCAAACACAAGATCGGTCTGATGCGCGAAGGCGATATCAGCACCAAGCGTTTCCGTGAACTGGCCAAAGAAGTGGGCAGTTTGTTGACCTATGAAGCGACCTCTGACTTCGAAACCGAGAAGGTTATCATCGATGGCTGGAATGGGCCAGTAGAAGTTGACCAGATCAAAGGCAAGAAGGTAACCGTCGTACCCATCCTGCGTGCCGGCCTTGGCATGATGGATGGCGTGCTGGAGCACATGCCGAGCGCCCGCGTCAGCGTGGTCGGTATCTACCGTGATGAAGAGACCCTGCAACCGGTTCCCTATTTCGAAAAGATCGTCAGCAACATCGAAGAGCGTCTGGCGCTGGTCATCGATCCGATGCTGGCCACCGGAGGCTCCATGATCGCCACTATCGATCTGCTGAAGAAGAAAGGCTGCCAATCCATCAAGGTGCTGGTACTGGTTGCCGCGCCGGAAGGGATCAAGGCGTTGGAAGCCGCTCACCCTGATGTAGAGCTATACTGCGCTTCTGTCGACCAGGGGCTGAACGAGAAAGGCTACATCGTGCCGGGTCTGGGCGATGCAGGCGACAAGATCTTCGGTACCAAATAAGTTTATGCCTTGACCCGCTTCCCATGTGGAAGGGGTGATCGGAGCCGGCGCATCGCCGGCTCTGCTGTTTGTGGCCGCTTGTGCCAGCCTTGCCGCAGGATGCGCCTTGCCGCTACCATAAGCACACTCTCCCATTTCGAGACTCTGTTCATGTTCAAACGTGTTGTGACCGCCCTCTGCTGCGGCTTGTCATTCATGGCCTCGGCCGCTCAGGTGACCGACCTCTATCAGGGCAAGGCCCCGACCAGTGGTGACATGGTGGCCGCTCAAGGGCAGGCTCTCGGTCAGGTGCTGATCAAGGTGACCGGCAAGCGCGACATCCTCACCCAGCCGGTGGTGGTCAAGGCGCTGGCGGCGCCGGGCGACTATGTCAAAAGCTATGGCTATCAGGATCAGGACTCCGTCAAGTATCTGAAAGCCGAGTTCAAGAGTGACAAGGTCAACAGCCTGGTCTCCGAGAGCCAGTTTGCCCTGCTTGGCCCGGCGCGTCCCCAAATGGCCATCTGGCTGGTGGTGGATCAGGGGGAGCGTCGCTTGCTGGCGGATCAATCCAGCGATGGTTGGGCGCAAGCCTTGCGCGAGCAGGCCCAGACGCTGGGGCTGCCCATCAGCATTCCGCTGATGGATCTCGATGACAACATGGCGGTCAGTGCCACCGACGTCTGGGGACGCTTTGCCGACCCGATTTTGCAGGCAAGCCAGCGCTATGGCGCCGAGATGGTTGTGTTGGGCAAGCTGACACCAGAAGGTGACAAGTGGAGCATCGATTGGGGACTCTACGGCCCCAAGGCGGCCGGTGAAGTGGCCGAGCTGACCCGTAGCAATAGCACCGGCACTCAGGCCGAAGTGGCACAAGGGTTTGCTGATACCCTGGCGGCCTGGCTGGTGAAAAACTACGGTGCCCGTATCTCGGGTCCGGCAACCAGCCAGACCCTGGTGGTAGATGGCCTCTCCGAAGTGGACAGCATGATCGCCGTGCAGAAGATGCTGCAGGGGATGGCCAACGTCAGCAAGGTGGCGATCGGCAAGCTGGAGGGGGACCAGGTCACCTTCAACTTCACCCTGCAAGGAGATCAGGCCGAGCTGGTACGGGCGCTGCAACTTGAGAGTCGTTTGCGCAAGGTTGACGATAATGGCAGCGGTTTGCGTTACCAATGGTCGCAGCCCTGATTTTATAAGGCTTTTGTCTACCGCCCGGCTTGTCCGGGCGGTTCTCTATCTGCCATTGCGATGGTACACTTAGCCACAAATGTCACAGTCAAAGCCCAACGAGTGAAGCAACCGGCCCAACTGTCTTTAGCCGTACAACTACCGGATGATGAAACCTTCGTCAGTTTTTATCCCGGCAACAATGCTCATCTGATCACCGCCCTCAAGAATGCGGCCATCGGTCAGGGATCGCCTTTCCTCTATTTCTGGGGAGCCAAGGGCTCCGGGCGCTCCCACCTGCTCCACGCCACCTGTGCCGAGGTCAACGCCCGCGATGCGGCGGCGGCCTATCTTTCCCTCGATCAGTTTGAACAGCTCGATCCCAGCATGCTCGATGCCCTCGAAAGCCTGCCGCTGGTCTGTCTAGACAGCCTTGAGGCGATCGCCGGCAATGCCGTGTGGGAGCGGGCGCTGTTCGATTTCTACAACCGCTGGCAGGAGAAGGGGGAGGGGACGCTGGTGGTCACCGGCTGCAGCGCGCCGCGCAAACTGGGGCTGCAACTGCCGGATCTCGCCTCGCGCCTCGATTGGGGTGTCAGTTTCCACCTTGAAGAGCTGGATGATGAAGGCAAGCTCAGTGCCCTGCAGCTGCGTGCCGAGCTGCGGGGCTTCAAATTGCCCATCGATGTGGGCCGCTTCCTGCTCAACCGACTCTCCCGCGATATGCGAACCCTGCTCACCACTCTCAATCAGCTCGACAACGCCTCATTTCGCGCCAAGCGCAAGCTGACCATCCCCTTTGTCAAAGAGATCCTCGAGCTCTGATCCTCTCTGCGGTGTGCGGTTGTGGCCTGACTTTCGTTTGAATGGCAGATAAAAAGAAACCCCGGCATCAGGCCGGGGTTTTGCTATCTCAAGGGGGCTCTGTCTATCAGTGGAACTGATCTTCTTCGGTAGAGCCGGTCAGTGCGGTGACCGAGGATTGGCCACCCTGAATCACGGTGGTCACCTTGTCGAAGTAACCGGTACCAACCTCCTGCTGGTGTGCCACGAAGGTGTAGCCACGGCTGGCGGCGGCAAATTCCGGCTCCTGCACCATCTCGACGTAGTGCTTCATCCCTTCGCCACGGGCGTACTGGTAGGCCAGTTCGTACATGTGGAACCACATGTTGTGGATACCCGCAAGGGTGATGAACTGATACTTGTAGCCCATGTCGGAGAGCTCTTGCTGGAAGCGGGCGATGGTGGCATCGTCCAGATTTTTCTTCCAGTTGAAGCTCGGTGAGCAGTTGTAGGCCAGGATGCGATCCGGGAACTTGGCCTTGATCGCTTCGGCAAATTTACGCGCTTCGTCCAGATCCGGTTTGGCGGTTTCACACCACACCATGTCGGCGTAGGGGGCGTAAGCCAGACCGCGAGCGATGGCCTGATCGATACCGGCACGCACCTTGTAGAACCCTTCAGCTGTGCGCTCGCCAGTCAGGAAGTCTGCATCGTACGGGTCAGCGTCGGTGGTCAACAGGTCAGCGGCGTTGGCGTCGGTACGGGCGATCACCAGGGTGGTGGTGCCGCACACATCGGCTGCCAGACGGGCGGCAACCAGCTTCTGCACCGCTTCCTGAGTCGGCACCAGTACCTTGCCGCCCATGTGGCCGCACTTCTTGACTGATGCCAGCTGATCTTCAAAGTGCACGCCGGCGGCACCCGCTTCAATCATCCCCTTCATCAGTTCGAAGGCGTTCAATACGCCGCCAAAACCGGCTTCCGCATCCGCCACGATAGGCAGGAAGTAGTCGATAAAGCCCTCATCCTGCGGTCCAACCTTGTTGGCCCACTGGATCTGGTCGGCACGGGCGAAGGAGTTGTTGATGCGCTCCACCACGGACGGTACGGAGTTGGCCGGGTAGAGGGACTGATCCGGATACATGGTGGAGGACAAGTTGTTGTCTGCAGCCACTTGCCAGCCGGAGAGGTAGATCGCCTCGATCCCCGCCTTGGCCTGCTGCACCGCCTGACCGCCGGTCAGGGCGCCGAGGCAGTTGACATAGCCTTTCTTGGCGTCGCCGTGGATCAGACCCCACAGCTTGTCGGCACCACGCTGGGCCAGGGTGTGCACCGGCTGCAAGCTGCCGCGCAGGTTTACCACATCTTCGGCGCTGTAGCCGCGCTTGATCCCTTTCCAGCGGGGGTTTTCCGCCCAGTCTTTCTCGATAGCCTGGATCTGTTGCTCACGGGTCAGTGCCATATCAGTTCCCTCTTTCATTGATTTCACGTTTCCATTGACTTGTTATTGGCGAGCCCCGCTGGGGGCCCGTGATTCAGAGCCGCTCGTAACCGGGCAGCGTCAGAAAATCGATCAGGGTGTCGGCGCAGGTGATCTCTTCCATCAGCTCGCTCGCCTCGGCAAAGCGTCCTGCCTGCCAGCGCGTGGTGCCCACCTCGGCTTTGACCACTTCCAGTTCCTCGGCCAGCATCTGGCGGAACAGCGCCTTGGTCACCACCTTGCCATTCGACAGGCTCTTGCCGTGGCGGATCCACTGCCAGATGGAGGTACGGGAGATCTCGGCGGTGGCGGCATCTTCCATCAGACCGTAGATGGGCACGCAGCCGTTGCCGTTGATCCAGGCCTCCAGATATTGCAGGGCAACCCGGATATTGGTGCGCATCCCTGCCTCGGTGCGCTCGCCCTCACAGGGTGCCAGCAGGTCGGTGGCGGTGATGGGGGCATCCTGCTCGCGCAGCACGCCAATCTGGTTCTTGGCGCCAGCCGCAATGGTGGCGTTGAATACCGCCATGGCGGTATCAGCGAGGCCAGGGTGGGCGACCCAAGTACCGTCGTGGCCGTTGTTGGCTTCGCGCTCCTTGTCGGCCTTGACCTTGGCGAAGACCTGCTCGTTGACGGCAGCGTCCTTGGCCGGAATAAAGGCGGCCATACCGCCCATCGCCAGCGCACCGCGCTTGTGACAGGTCTTGATCAGCAGCCGCGAGTAGGCGGAGAGGAACGGCTTGTCCATGGTCACCACCTGACGATCAGGCAGGACGCGATCCGGATGGTTCTTCAAGGTTTTGATATAGCTGAAGATGTAGTCCCAGCGGCCGCAGTTCAGCGCAACGATGTGATCCTTCATCTGATAGAGCAGCTCATCCATCTCGAATACGGCCGGCAGGGTTTCAATCAGCACGGTGGCCTTGATGGTGCCGCGGGGCAGGCCGAACTTGTCCTCGGTCCAGGCGAATACCTCGCTCCACCAGCGCCCTTCCAGATGGCTCTGCAACTTGGGCACGTAGAAGTAGGGGCCCGAGCCTTTGGCCAGCAGCGCCTGATAGTTGTGCAGGAAGTAGAGAGCAAAATCGAACAGGCCGCCGGGGATGGGCTCGCCATCGAAGGTGACATGTTTTTCCGGCAGGTGCAGACCGCGTACCCGGCAGATGAGTACCGCCGGATTGGGGGTCAGGGTATAAGCCTTTCCTTCCGGACTGGTGTAAGAAATGGTCTCGTTGACTGCATCGCGCAGGTTGATTTGACCCTCGATCACCTTGTTCCAGGCGGGGGCCAGTGAGTCCTCGAAGTCTGCCATGAACACCTTGACGTTGGCGTTGAGGGCGTTGATCACCATCTTGCGCTCGACCGGGCCTGTGATCTCCACACGGCGGTCTTGCAGGTCGGCGGGAATGCCGCGAATGGTCCAGTCACCTTCACGGATGTGGGCGGTTTCCGGCAGGAAGTCCGGCAGCTCGCCGCCATCGATACGGGCCTGGCGTGCCACACGTTGTTTCAGCAATTCCCCTCTTTGGGGAGCAAAACGTTCCACCAGTTCGGAGACCAGAGCCACCGCGTCCGGCGTCAGAATTTGCGCGTATTCGGGCTGCATCTCGCCCTGGATGCGAAGGCGGGCGCTGCAGTGGGTCTGAGCCGGTGCCGACATAAGGTTCACTCCTTTGAGAATTACATTTTGAACTTACTAACTACGACTAAAGTCGAATCCCTGTTCCTGAAACGTTCCCGCAACAACGGGATAACACGATTGATAAGGTGCGAAATATTGTTGATTACGTCAACAGTTTTTTTTAAACACCTGTTTTTTGGATATGGTTAAGTTGATGTTTTTTATTGCTTTATTGGGTTGGTATAAAAACTCTACGCAGATGGTTATGCTCCTGCTTTTTCCCATCTGACAACGGCTAATTTGGGCCGTTACCCTGCGCCTCGTTTTGTAACTTATTACGTAATAAAATTACAAATGCAAAAACAAATCCCGACCTAACTCCAGGCTTTGCCAAAACAGCCGTATAAAGCGCGTTTGAATGTGGCAATGAATGTTTTGCTAATGCTAGACCTGATTGGTGAACGTGCGTTTTAAACTTGGTGTGGTGATGCAGGCTCTGTTGGCACCAGCTGTTGCAGCGATGGAAAGTGAAGTGCAATAACGTAGGTTTGTATCAGTTGTCGGGGGGAATGCCGGGGAGGAAAGGGGGAGATACATCAGTCAATAATACTGCCATCCTTGATAGAATTAGCAGTTTGTCGTTTTTTGCAGATTTCTCGCCAAGGACCTGAAACGGAGATCGTTGAACAGGCTATGTGCCGGTGATTGAGCAGCCATCTGGCCGTGCTCAATAGTCATCATCCGGTTCGGCCAGATCGATCACATCCAGCTGGATGACCTGTTCATTTTCGCTTTCGGTTTGGCAAGGGGTGTCGTGAGGAACGGAATAAAGCGTAATGGCGGGTGCGAAATCGGTGTTCTGGTTCATGCCTGGTCCTGTGTTGCACGCAAGCCGGACAGTGATCCCTTCACTCGTGTTTCCACCTCCCTGTGTTGTCTACCGGCGGAAAGTTGCGCATCTTAATGAGTTCGGCAAAAAGATTCAAGTGGTTCTGAGTGTTTTTTGTTCTTGGTAGGCTGGCGTTGTCAGGAGGATAAATCGGAGGCAAAAAAATAGCCCAGTCGTTTGACTGGGCTATTCTCGGGGAAAATGGTCGGTGTGAGAGGATTCGAACCTCCGACCCTCTACACCCCATGCAGATGCGCTACCTGGCTGCGCTACACACCGACGGAGTCAGACTCGGCTGACGGGGAGGAAGTCTAATAGCATGGCCAAACGGGTGCAACTCCTTTTTTATCATAGAGATGCCGATTGCTTCTTTATTGCTCAGTCGGGATGTGGCTTGGGTCTGACGTGCAGATTTGGCATAATCTGTCGCCCTGTCACCGCGAGGTATCATGCCTGCTATCTATGGATTCATCTGACAGATGTGGATAGCTGGAATGCAAACAGCACAATTGAACAATATAAAGAGGGGATGGGCGTGAAACCATCAGAGATCCCAGAGACACCGTGTCAAACCGAGCAGGACGAACAGTGGATGCGCCATGCCATGGCATTGGCCGCCCGGGCCGAAGGGATTGGCGAGATCCCGGTCGGTGCCGTACTGGTGCTGGATGGTCAGGTGGTGGGCGAGGGGTGGAACCGCTCCATCAGCGAACACGATGCCTGTGCCCATGCCGAGGTGATGGCGATCCGGGCGGCGGGCAAGCAGCTGGCGAACTACCGCCTGCTCGACACCACTCTTTATGTGACGCTGGAGCCCTGCTGTATGTGTGCCGGTGCGCTGATCCATAGCCGGGTCAAGCGGGTGGTTTACGGCGCCCGAGACCTCAAGACCGGTGCCGCGGGGTCGGTGTTCGAGATCTTGCAGGACCCGCGCCACAATCACAGCGTCGAGCTGACCGGCGGTGTGCTGGCCGATGCCTGCTCGGCCCAGTTGTCGACCTTCTTCAAGCGCCGTCGCGCCGAGAAAAAGGCGGCCAAACTGGCGCTGCAACAATCAAACGATACCCTTTCCTGAATCATCCGGGGGCAGCGCAGGCTGTCCTTGCTGATTATCAGCATAAATATCCCTTTATAAACAATATATTACGCTCGCCCATCTTCGAAGGGAACCCCGCCCATTTTTCCGCTAACAACCTCTGTTAAAGCGTCCTCGATGTAACAAAACTGTCATGCAACCGCCATATAATGCCGCGAAGCCTAGCTTACATTGAGGTCTTGCATGTCATCGGAATCGTTAAACCTGGTCATGGCGGGCAGTAGAAAACGCCGGATCAAGGATAAATTGGCCAAATATGGCGTCACCACAGGCGGAGCCCTGGTACTGGTGGCGCTGCTGCTTATCTTCTTTTATCTGCTCTATGTGGTGAAACCCATCTTCAATGGCGCCTCCATGGAGCCGGCCACCTCGTTTACCCTGCCCGTCGCAGGGAAGACAGCCTGGCTCGGCATGGAAGAGCAGAACGAGATCGGCTATCGCTTCAGCGATAAAGGTCAGGTCAACTTCTTCGCGCTACAAGGAGATGACAAGATCAAGGTTGGCCAGTCACTGGGCCAAGCCCAGGTTGCTGGCGACATCAGCACGGCCACAACGCCGGCGCCGGGCCAAAAGCTGATTGCCTACGGCTTTGCCGATGGCAAGGCACTGGTTGTCCAGCCAGCGTTCAAGGTCTCCTATCCCAACGATGTACGGGTGATTGAACCCAGCTTGAAATATCCCTTCGGCGAAGAGCCTGTGGTGATCGACCCGCAAGGGAAGGCGCTGCAACGGATGGTGTTCGAAGCCACCAAGGACAAGATGGCGACCGCTGCCGTAACCGAAGATGGTCGTGGCGTGATGACGGTGATGAGCGGTGAGGAGAACTTCATCTCCGGGGAGATTGAGTGGAGCAGTGAAAACTACACGATTCCCTCCCTGCCGCGTCATGTGGATCAGATGTTGCTGACCCCCAATCTGCGGATCCTCTTTGTACGTCAGGGAAATCGTCTCTCCGTCTATGACATTCATAACCTGAGCGAGATCTCCTTGCGCAACGTGCTGGAGATCAATGCCACCAACGCCAATGTGACTCGGGTCGAGCTGCTGGCAGGCGCTTCTTCGCTGCTGGTAGGTAATGACAACGGCGTCATCTCCCAGTGGTTTGAAGTGGCAAAGGATGGCAAACGTCAGTTCACACAGATCCGTGATTTCAAGGGTGATGGCGCAGTGGATCTGTTGACTCCCGAACACTTTCGCAAAGGCTTCATCAGTGCCGACAAGGACGGCATCATCAGCTTCTTCCACGCCACCGGCGAGACCAAGCTGCTGACCGAAACAGTAGAAGGGGGGGAGCTTTCTGCCCTGGCCATCTCTCCACGCCACAATGCACTGTTGATGCAACAAGGCGACACCTTCAAGTTGTTTACGGTTGAGAATGATCACCCCGAAGTGACCTGGTCTGCCCTCTGGCAAAAGGTATGGTACGAAGGGTATCCGGAGCCCCAGTATGTGTGGCAATCCACCTCCGCTAGCAACGACTTTGAAGCCAAGCTGAGTCTGGTCCCCCTTTCGTTTGGTACTCTCAAAGCCGCTTTTTATGCGCTGTTGTTTGCTGTACCACTCGGGATTGCCGGTGCCATCTATACCGCCTACTTCATGTCTCCGGGGATGCGCAAGTTTGTTAAACCGACCATCGAGATCATGGAGGCATTGCCAACCGTCATCCTCGGTTTCCTGGCTGGTTTGTGGCTTGCTCCCATCGTGGAAGATTACCTGCCGGGCATTTTTATGATGTTGGTGATGTTGCCGATGGGGATGCTGCTTGCAGCTCTGCTATGGCATCTGTTGCCTGACACTCTCAAGCAAAGTGTGCCTGAGGGCAGTCAAGCCGTCTTGCTGATCCCTGTCGTTATTCTGATTGGCTGGATGGCTCTTACTCTCAGTCCTGTCGTCGAAAATGCGTTTTTCGGTGGTGATACCCGTAGCTGGCTCACCAATGTAATGGGGATCAAATTTGACCAGCGCAACTCGCTGGTGGTCGGTATCGCCATGGGCTTTGCTGTCATCCCCACCATCTTCTCCATCGCTGAAGATGCGGTCTTCTCGGTGCCCAAGCATCTGACTCAGGGCTCGCTGGCGCTGGGGGCCACCCCGTGGCAGACCCTGAGCCGGGTGGTGATCCTCACCGCCAGCCCGGGCATCTTCTCTGCGGTGATGATGGGCCTTGGCCGCGCCGTGGGCGAGACCATGATCGTGCTGATGGCTACCGGCAACACCCCCATCATGGACTTCTCCATGTTCCAGGGGCTGCGTACCCTCGCCGCCAACATTGCGGTGGAGATGCCGGAGTCGGAAGTGGGCAGTTCCCACTATCGAGTACTGTTCCTCGCGGCCTTCGTACTGTTTGTGTTCACCTTTTTCTTCAACACCCTGGCCGAGTTTGTCCGCCAGCGGTTGCGTGAAAAATACAGCTCCATGTAACGGGCAAGGAATCGACAATGGGTAAGTGGTTTAAATCAGGGGCCCCCTGGATCTGGATGACCGGCGGAGCCGTCAGCCTGAGCCTGGTGGCGGTACTGGGTCTGTTGTTGCTGATCGGCTGGCGTGGTCTGGTCTACTTCTGGCCCCACCCTATCTATGAGTGGCAGTTGGAAGACGCCAGCGGTAACAAGAGTGTGTTGGTTGGTGAAATCAATGACAGTGAGCTGGTGCCGGTTGAACGTCTGCGCGCCGCAGGATTGCCATTGGCAGGTGAAGAACGTGAGGTGTTGACCCGTTATCTGGTCAAGACCGGCAACCGCGAGTTCGTTGACCTCGATTTTCGCTGGGTGCTGGAGACTGATATCAAGTCTCAGGCCCTTCCTGTCGAGATGGCAATGATCGAGCGTACTACCAACGGCAACTTCTATGGCTATGTGGTAGAGGCCAAGGAAGATGGCGTCGTGCATGAGCAAGATTTGCACACAGTGCTCAAGCGGATGCTGGCTCGAAGCAACGGTTTGTCTGAACAAGCCAACGAGTTGCAAAAAGGCCCCATTGGCGCCATCAACTACCAATTAGAGAAGTTGCGCCTCAAGGAACGTAAAGCAGAACTCGAAAATGAGCTGAACGATCAGCTCAAAGCGGAGCTGGCCAGTGAGCGTCAGGCACTCAACGATCGTTATCAGGTGCTGGAAAAAGAGCTCTTCTCTCTGCGTAGCCAAGCCGATCGCGACGCCATCACCGTCAAGGATATGCGTGGCGAGCTGGTGACCATGCCGATGTCCAAGGTACTGGACGTGGTATGGCCCAACGACATGAGCCTGTTGGCCAAGGTGGGTCACTGGTTCCACCAGATTGGCAAGTTTGTTTCCGGTGAGCCTCGCGAAGCCAACACCGAGGGCGGGGTGTTCCCGGCCATCTTCGGTACCGTCTTCATGGTTATCCTGATGGCGATCATTGTGACCCCGCTGGGGGTGGTTGCAGCGGTTTATCTGCACGAGTATGCGGGCAAGAACAGCCTGACCAAGCTTATCCGCATTGCGGTGATCAACCTGGCGGGCGTGCCCTCCATCGTTTACGGCGTGTTTGGCCTGGGCTTCTTCGTCTACACGCTCGGTGGTTCGCTGGATCAGCTGTTCTACCCGGAAGCGCTGCCGAGCCCGACCTTTGGCTCACCCGGCGTGATCTGGTCGGCGCTGACCCTGGCCATCCTGACCCTGCCGGTGGTGATTGTCTCCACCGAAGAGGGGCTGGCGCGGATCCCGAGCACCATCCGTCAGGGCTCGTTGGCACTGGGCGCGACCCAGGCCGAGACCCTGTGGCGCATCGTGCTGCCGATGGCGAGCCCGGCCATCATGACCGGCCTTATTCTGGCGATTGCCCGTGCAGCCGGTGAAGTGGCGCCGCTGATGCTGGTGGGGGTGGTAAAACTGGCACCGACCCTGCCGATGGATGGCAACTTCCCGTATCTGCATGTGGAGCGCAAGTTCATGCACCTGGGCTTCCACATCTATGACGTCGGTTTCCAGAGCCCCAACGTCGAGGCGGCCCGCCCGCTGGTCTACGCCACCTCCTTCCTGCTGGTGACGGTGATCGTGGGTCTGAACCTGACCGCTATCGGTATTCGTAACCACTTGCGCGAGAAATTCCGGTCGCTGGAGCATTAATCCGGCGCCGCTTGAGTGATACAAGAGTGAGATAACAGAGGGGCGGCCGAGCGCGAGCCGCCATCTCTCTGCACCAATACGTGAGGGGCGCCGGCAGCTGTCCGGCCACTCCAGATAGATTTTGAGGTAACAGATGATCAACGTAACGACCACGTCTACCCAGCACACCGCGCTGGACCTGCTCAACCTGACCCCGGAGCAGACCGCGCTGGAGGTGAAGGATCTCAACCTGTACTACGGCAGCAAGCAGGCGCTGTTCAACGTCAACATGAAGATCCCCAAAGGGCAGGTGACCGCCTTTATCGGCCCGTCAGGCTGTGGTAAATCGACCCTGCTGCGCTGCATCAACCGGATGAACGATCTGGTGGAGATCTGCCGCATCGAGGGGGAAATCCAACTGCACGGCCATAACATCTATGACAAGAGCGTCGATGTTTCCGCCCTGCGCCGTCAGGTGGGCATGGTGTTCCAGCGCCCGAACCCGTTTCCCAAGTCCATCTACGAGAACGTGGTCTATGGTCTGCGCCTGCAGGGGATCAACGATCGTCGCACTCTGGATGAAGCGGCCGAGCGCTCCCTGCGCGGTGCGGCCCTGTGGGATGAGGTGAAGGATCGTCTGCATGACAACGCCTTCGGTCTCTCCGGTGGTCAGCAGCAGCGTCTGGTGATTGCCCGAGCCATCGCCATCGAGCCGGAAGTGTTGCTGCTCGATGAACCGACCTCGGCGCTCGACCCCATCTCCACCCTGACCATCGAGGAGCTGATCAACGAGCTCAAGAGCCAGTTCACCGTGGTGATCGTGACCCACAACATGCAACAGGCTGCGCGTGTATCGGATCAGACCGCCTTTATGTATATGGGCGAGCTTATCGAGTACTCGGATACCAACACCATTTTCACCACTCCGGCCAAGAAAAAGACCGAAGATTACATTACCGGTCGTTACGGCTAAGGAGAGGAGAGGATGAATCTCAGCAAACAGATTGGCAGTCGGTTCAACGGCTAAGGCATAATCGGAGCAATCAAGGATTATTTGTATGGACAATATGAACCTCAATAAACACATCTCCGGTCAGTTCAATGCCGAGCTAGAGAGCGTGCGCAACCAGGTGCTGGTGATGGGCGGTCTGGTAGAGCAGCAACTCACTGACGCCATCGCGGCGATCCACGATCAGGATCTCGATGCGGCGCGTAAAATCGTGGCCAACGACCACAAGGTCAACGCCATGGAAGTGGCGATCGATGAGGAGTGCACTCGCATCATCGCCAAGCGTCAGCCGACTGCCTCCGACCTGCGACTGGTGATGGCCATCATCAAGACCATCACCGATCTGGAGCGCATTGGCGACGTGGCCGACAAGATCGCCCGCATGCTGACCGACAACGCCAACAAGCCGCAGCCGCCGCTGGTGTCGCTGGAGAACATGGGCCGTCGCACCATCAAGATGCTGCACGATGTGCTCGACGCCTTCGCCCGCATGGATCTGGATGCGGCGCTGGCGGTCTACAAGGAAGATGACAAGGTAGACCGCGAGTACGAGTCCATCATCCGCGAGCTGATGACCTACATGATGGAAGATCCCCGCACCATCCCCCAGGTTCTCA
The DNA here is from genome assembly GCF_963870295.1 of Aeromonas sp. ANP5. Taxonomy (NCBI): domain Bacteria; kingdom Pseudomonadati; phylum Pseudomonadota; class Gammaproteobacteria; order Aeromonadales; family Aeromonadaceae; genus Aeromonas; species Aeromonas sp. ANP5. The sequence continues at coordinate 104,246 of NZ_CAWMRY010000010.1, forward strand.
ACGTCCTGTGGGCGGCGCGAGCCATCGAGCGGGTCGGCGATCGCTGCCAGCACATCTGCGAGTACATCGTCTACTACGTGAAAGGCAAGGATGTGCGCCACACCAAGGCGGACGATCTGGGCACCCTGCTGGGCAAGGGCTAACCAGAAGTGAATAAAAAGGCGCGTGAAGCGCCTTTTTTGTTGCATAACTGGTCGGAGTAAGATAAAGCACCCAACTGGCTGTTTTCTGATAGAATACTCCCCCTGTGTGAGTCCCGGATGGGCTCACGGTCCGGTCTCCCGGGCCCAGTTTGCCGTCTTGTGCTAAGGCGGGTGTAGCAATAGGTTAATCATGAGTTTTGCCGATAGTTTGTTCTTTTTAATGCTGCTGGTTGGCGGCAGTGTGTTCTTCTCCCTCTCCGAGATCTCTCTCGCCGCGTCTCGCAAAATCAAATTGCAGGTGATGGCGGATGAAGGTAATCGCCAGGCCGAAAAGGTGCTGGCCCTGCAGGCCCAGCCGGGCAACTTTTTCACCGTGGTGCAGATTGGCCTCAATACAGTCGCCATTCTGGGCGGTATCCTGGGTGAGTCTGCCCTCAACCCCGCCATCAAGGGGATTGTCTCCCAGTTCTACCAGGGCCCCTGGCTTGGCGAGATCAGCTCCGGTGCCTCCTTCGTGTTTGTCACCGGCATGTTTATCCTCATCGCCGACCTGATGCCCAAGCGTCTGGCCATGACCATGCCCGAGCAGATTGCCGTGGTGGTGGTGCGCCCCATGCTCTTCTTCGTCACCGTTTTGATGCCGCTGGTGTGGGTCTTCAACGGATTGGCGAACTCCCTGTTCCGTCTGATGCGCGTCTCCACCGTGCGTAATGACGAGATCACCTCCGACGATATCTATGCGGTGATGGATGCCGGTGCCGAGGCGGGGGTTATCCAGCGCGAGGAGCATCAGCTCATCGAGAACGTGTTCGAGTTGCAGTCCCTTGGTGTCACCTCTGCCATGACGGCCCGCGAGAGCCTCATCTACTTCACCCTGCAAGAGAGTGAAGAGAGCATCAAGGCGAAGATCGCCGAACATCCCCACAACAAGTTTCTGGTCTGTGACCACAACCTCGACAGCATCAAGGGCTTTGTCGATGCCAAAGAGCTGCTGATCCGCGTTATCGGCGGCCAGAGCATCGACCTTATCGGTGGCAACCTGGTGCAGAACGTCATCATCATCCCCGATACCCTGAACCTCTATGAGGCGATGGAGTACTTCAAGAATCATCGTGGCGACTTTGCCGTGGTGATGAACGAGTACGCGCTGGTGGTGGGGATTGTCACCATGAACGACCTGATGAGTACCGTCATGGGCGAGTGGGCGACCCACGTGGTGGAAGAGCAGATCGTCCAGCGCGACGAGAACTCCTGGCTGGTGGACGGGGTCACCCCCATCTCCGACGTGATGCGCGCCTTCGATATAGAAGAGTTTCCCGAGAACCAGAACTACGAGACCATCGCCGGCTTTATCATGTATATGCTGCGCAAGATCCCCAAGCGCACTGACTCGGTCAAATACGCCGGTTACAAGTTCGAAGTGGTCGATATCGACAGTTACAAGATTGATCAGCTGCTGGTTACCCGGGTCGAACCGGCTGTGGCCGAGAAGCCAGCTCAGGAATCGTAAAAGGAGCGACATAAGAGTCATGAAGATGCAGTCTCATTCCCGTGCGCTGGCCTGTGTCGCGCTCGCCCTGGCACTGGGTGCCTGTAGTCAGAGTGCGCCGCGCAAAGCCACAGTGGCAGCCAAGCCGGTAACCCCCAAGCCTGCCGTGGTCGTGCCGCAGCCGGATCCCGATGCGGTGGTACAAAGTGGCATGGCCGAGCCGAGCCCGGTCTTTGACGAGCAGTACCACGGCCCGGATCAGGGATCGCTGGAGTCGGTGACCGCCCTGTTTGCCCGTGGGTATATCGAGTCCGCCATGCGCGAGACCATGCTGGCGGCGGTGCACAACGACTATCCGCTGCTCGGCATGCGGGATGTGCGGTTGACCGATCCGGTCTCCAAATTCCTCACCTCCGAGCATGCGGCCACCACGGCCCATGACTACCTCTATGCGGGTGTGCAGCGTCGCCTCGGTCGTCCGCTCAGCCCTGCCCAGTGGGAGCAGATCTGGCGCGGTTTGCCGCAGCAGGGTCGGGTCTCCGACTGGGTCAAGCAGATCAAGCGAGTGCTGGCCGGGCGTTAAGCTGTCAGCGGATCAAGATAGTTATGAGGCCACCTTCGGGTGGCCTCTTGCATTTCTGCGTTTGCCTCGCCGTTTGCACGCTGATTTCTGCTGATACTGATTGCCGCCCGTGGCACTTTGTTTTATCTTGTTTTGGCCATCTAAACATCCATATGTTTTTATGGCTGCACGATAAAAGGGCTTCCCAGGATGAAGCAGTACGATCTGCAGCGATTCGATGCGACACCGCAGATCAACAAAACAAACAGATAAATACGCAAATAAACAACGCACATAACTAAGAGACACGACAGATGGAAACCAGGGAATTGTGGGTGCTGGATGGGGGCATGGGGCGCGAGTTGGCTCGGCGGGGGGCACCGTTTCGTCAACCCGAGTGGTCGGCGCTGGCCTTGATGGAGGCGCCAGAGACGGTGCGTGACGTGCATCAGGCCTATGTGGCGAGCGGGGCCAGGGTCATTACTACCAACAGCTATGCGCTGGTGCCGTTTCATATCGGCGATGAGCGTTTCTTTGCCGACGGGGAGGGGCTGGCAGCGCTGGCTGGTCAGCTGGCCCGTGAGGTGGCTGACGCGCAGAAGGGCGCCGTGCAGGTGGCGGGTTCTCTGCCACCGTTGTTTGGTTCCTACCGTGCCGACCTGTTCAAGGCGGACAGGGTGAGCGAGCTGGCGACACCGCTTATCCGGGCGCTATCCCCTTATGTGGATATCTGGTTGGCCGAGACCATGAGCCTGATTGCCGAGCCACTGGCCCTGAAAGCGCTGTTGCCTGACGATGGCAAGCCGTTATGGGTCTCCTTCACGCTGGAAGATGAGGCGCCGGGCAACGAGCCGCGACTGCGCTCCGGCGAGCGGGTGGCCGATGCGGTAACCTCGCTGGTGGCGGCTGGAGTCGATGCCATCCTGTTCAACTGCTGTCAGCCCGAGGTGATCGAGGGGGCCCTCGAGGTTGCTCGCGCCCGATTGCAGGCGCTGGGTCGCAGCGACATTCGGCTCGGTGCCTATGCCAACGCCTTCCCGCCGCAACCCAAGGAGGCCACCGCCAACGACGGGCTGGACGAGATCCGTGCCGATCTGGGGCCGCTGGATTATCTCGGCTGGGCCGAGCGCTGGCGCGCGGCCGGCGCGAGCCTCATCGGCGGCTGCTGCGGCATCGGCCCCGAGCATATTCAGGCGCTGAGCCGCCGGTTGCGCTAAGGAGCTTCCATGAAAGAGAACAAGATTGGGCTCTGGTCTCTCACCGCGCTGGTGTTCAGCTCCATGGTGGGGGCGGGGATCTTCAGCCTGCCCCAGAATATGGCCGAGGTGGCTGGCGCCCGCGCCGTGCTGATCGGCTGGGGCGTGACGGGTGTGGGCATCCTGGCGCTCGCCATGAGTTTTCTCTATCTGTCGCGACTCAGGCCGGATCTCGATGGTGGTATCTACAGCTACGCCCGCGCCGGTTTTGGCGATCTGGTGGGCTTCTTCTCCGCCTGGGGTTATTGGCTCTGTGCCACCATCGGCGTGGTGGGCTATCTGGTGATCGCCTTTGCCGCGCTGGGCAGCTTTGTCGACACCCCCGAGCAGATCTGGTTTGGTGAGGGCAACACCCTGGCGGCGTTTGTCGGCGAGTCTTGCATCCTCTGGGCGGTGCACCTGCTGGTGGCCCGCGGCGTGCAGCAGGCGGCGCTATTCAATCTGGTGGCGACCCTGGCCAAGAGCCTGCCGCTGCTGCTGTTTATTCTGTTTGCCTGCTACTGGTTCGATCCGGTCACCTTCGCGGCGGATCAGCAGGGCAGTAGCCTGGCGGTGCCGGTTTCCGAGCAGGTGCGCAACACCATGCTGATCACCCTCTGGGTCTTCACCGGCATCGAGGGGGCTGCAGTGCTGTCGGCCCGCGCCCGAAACCGGCGGGATGTGGGCACGGCCACCGTGCTTGGGGTGCTATTGGCGCTGCTGCTCTATGTGCTTATCTCGGTGCTGGCGCTGGGGATATTGAGTCGGCCCGAGCTCGCAGCGCTGCCCAACCCCTCCATGGCAGGGCTGATGGCCCAGATGACCGGCTCCTGGGGCAAGCTGCTCATCAGCGTCGGCCTTATCGTCTCGGTGCTTGCCTCCTACGTGAGCTGGACCCTCTTCTCGGCCGAGGTACCGTTCAGCGCAGCCCGCCACGGTGCGTTTCCCGCCATCTTCCGGCGCCAGAACCGTAACGGGACGCCTATCGCATCGCTCTGGCTCACCAGCCTGACGGTGCAGACTTGCCTGCTGCTGGTGTGGCTGCTCGGCAAGGGCTACACCAGACTGCTGCTTATCTCTACCTCGATGATTTTGGTGCCCTACCTGCTGATCGGCCTGTTCTTGCTCAAGCTCTCGTTCAGCAAGAAGGGTGAGGGCGGGCAGGGCCGCGGTCTGATGCGGGCGGTAGCGCTGGTATCGAGTTGTTACGGTTTCTGGCTGCTCTATGCCGCCGGGGTGGAGTATCTGCTGCTCTCCTTGCTGCTCTACGGGCCGGGTCTGCTGCTGTTTCTCTACAGCCGTCGCCAGTTGGGCGCAGATCTTTGCCTGAGTGGTCGCGAGCGGCTGTTGGCCGGAGTGACCTTGCTGAGCCTGATCCCCGCCGTCTGGTCGTTTGCCCATCTCTGATATCGAAGATGTGATTGACCATAAAGAGAGCGCCGCCGTGGCGCTCTCTTGTTATCAGGGACTGGGTATCAGGGGCTTGCTATTCGATGCGAGGGCTCAGCGACTGGCTGGTCCGGCCGGTTTGCCAAACAGCACCGCGAGTTTTTGTCGCCAGGGTAGGCCACGGGCGTCGCGCAGCATGTCGCGCCACTCGTGGAAGGTGAGGGTGAGGGGGTTAAAGCTGTGGATCGGCTTGGTGATGCCAAAGCGACACGGCTCGGCCGGGTCTTCTTCCACAAAGGTGCCGAACAGCCGATCCCAGATGATCAGCACCCCGGCAAAGTTGCGGTCTATGTACTTGGCGTTGCTGGCATGGTGCACCCTGTGGTGGGAGGGGGTGTTGAAGATCCACTCAAGCCAGCCGAGCTTGTCCACCACCTGGGTGTGGACGAAAAACTGGAAGCCCAGGCTGAGCAGCACAGTGGCGACCACCGCTTCGGGCGGGAAGCCGATGACAATCATCGGGATCCAGAACAGCCACATGCCGGAGATCGGATACATCAGGCTCTGGCGAAAGGCGGTGGAGAGGTTGAGCCGCTCTGAGCTGTGGTGCACCACGTGGGAGGCCCACAGCCAGCGAACATGGTGGCTGGTGAAGTGGAACAGCCAGTAACAGAGATCCTGCAACAGGAACAGCAGTAGCACACTCCAGAGATTCAGCTCGATATCGAACAGTCGCCAGCCCCAGAGGGTGTCATACAGATAAGCAATGGCGATGGCCGCCAGGGCATCGCCCCCTTGGTGCATCAGGGCCAGCGTGGCGTTGGCGAACAGATCCCGCCACTGGTAGGTGGCAGTGGGAAAGGCCGCGCCATGTTTGCGCAGGTAGAGCATCTCCCAGCCGATAAAGGCCAGAAAAATCGGGGAGAGGTAGAGCAGAAGCAGTTGCACATCCATATGCGGCCATCCATTCAGAGCAATTGCTCTCCAGCATAAAGGATGGCTTTAATAATTCATTAACATTTTTCTGCCAACGAAGAGATGGCATGAATTATGGCGCGCCAGCAGAGGAAGGCGCGGCAGATGGCTATGCTTGATGCAGGCTTTTTCAGGAGGTGCTGGCTTATGCGCGTCTGGTATTGCTTGTTGCTGGGGTTGTGCATGATGGCGCACGCCAAGACCCGGGTCGAGATCCTGGCGGATGCCGCCTATCCCCCCTACTCCTGGCAGGAGGGGGAGGAGGTCAGGGGGATCTATGCCGACATCATCCGCGAGGTGACCTCTGCCATGCCTGACTATGAGGTGGTGCTCAAGCCTATGCCGTGGCGGCGCGGTCTGAGCATGGTGGAACAGGGGACCGCCTTCGCCATTTTTCCACCCTACTATATGCCCGATACCCGCCCTTATATGTGGCCCTACTCCCAGCCGATGCTGGATGAAGAGCTGGTGGTGATGTGCGGCGCCAGTGTGGCGGCCAATACCCCGCAGGCCAGGTTTCCGCTCGATTATCATGGTTTACGCTTTGGCATGAACGCCGGTTTTGCCGTCGGCGGCGATGCCTTTTGGCAGGCAGTAAAAGAGAAGCAGATCGACGTGGAGGAGGTGAAAAGCAATCGGGAGAACCTGCTCAAGATTGTCCGCGGTCGGGTCGATTGCACCATCAATGATCGCCTCTCCCTGCTCTATGAGTTGCTCAACATGATAAAGGCCGAGCAGCTGGCGGTGGCCGATATGTCCCTGCTCAAACAGGGGCCGGTGCTCAGCAAGGAGCAGGGGTTTCTCGGCTATAGCCGCAAGGGGGAGTACCCCTACAAACAGGCCTTTATCGACCAGTTTGACAAGGAGCTCTATCAGCTCAAAAAACGTGACGGGGTGAAAGTGATCGTGGAGCGCTATCTGGGAAAGTCCCCGCGCTGAGCCGATGAGATGGGCACTCGGGTTCAGCTGGGTTAAGCCTGCTCAGCGTGACACACAAGAAGAGGGACCTTACGGTCCCTCTTCGTTTATCCAGCAGAGCGTGTTGGCTACAGCACCTGACTCAGGAACTGGCGCAGGCGTTGGGAGGGGGGATTGTCGAAGAAGTCGGCCGGTTTTTCATCCACCAGCAGTTCGCCACTCTCCATAAAGAGCACCCGATCCGCTACCTCGCGGGCAAAGCCCATCTCGTGGGTCACCACCACCATGGTCATTCCTTCGCGGGCCAGCCCCTTCATCACATCCAGCACTTCCCCCACCATTTCGGGGTCGAGCGCACTGGTGGGCTCGTCAAACAGCATGATGCGCGGCTGCATGGCGAGCGCTCGGGCAATGGCCACCCGCTGTTGCTGACCGCCGGAGAGCTGGGACGGATAGCTGGCCGCTTTCACCGACAGCCCCACTTTCAGCAGCAGCGCCTTGGCTCTGTCTTCGGCCTCACGGCGTGACAGGCCTCGCACCTTCTGCGGAGCGAGGCAGATATTATCCAGCACCGTCAGGTGGGGGAAGAGGTTGAAGGACTGGAACACCATGCCCACCTCTTCCCGCAGCTTGTTGACATCGCCCGGCTCGGTCAGGCAAATGCCGTCGACTACTATGTTGCCGTCGTTGATGGTCTCCAGCTGGTTGAGGGTGCGCAGGAAAGTCGATTTGCCGGAGCCGCTGGGGCCGACGATCACCACCACTTCCCCTTCGGCCACCTGGGTGCTGACATTTTTCAGGGCGTGCACTTCGCTGCCGTAAAACTTCTCGACACCGGTCGCTTTGATGATGGGATCAGTTGCTTTTCGCATATTTCACCTCGAGACGGCGTACCAGGAAAGAGAGGGTGCCGGTGAGCACCAGATAGAGCAGGGCCACGGTGAACCATACCTCGAACGGGCTGAAGGTGGAGCTCACCACCTCGCGCCCCGCCTTGGTAAGATCGGTGATGGAGATAACCGAGACCAGCGAGGAGTCCTTGATCAGGTTGATGAACTGGCCCGCCAGCGGTGGCAGCACCCGCTTGAACGCCTGCGGCAGGATGACATAGCGCATGGTCTGGGCCGAGGTCATACCCAGGCTGCGGCCCGCCTCCATCTGCCCCTTGTGGATGGAGCTGATACCGGCGCGGACGATCTCCGCCACATAGGCGCCGGTAAAGACCGCCAGCGCGGCAACCCCGGCGGTGAAGCGGTCGAGGTTCAGCACGGTGCCGATAAAGAAGTAGACGATGAAGATCTGCACCAGCAGCGGCGTGCCGCGGATGAGCTCAACGTAGGTGACCGCCAGATTGCGCAGGGCGGGATTGGGGGAGAGGCGCGCCAGCCCGGCCAGGGTGCCGAGCAAAATGGCGAAGATGCCTGCTACCAGCGAGAGCTTGACGGTGACCCAGACGCCCCAGGCGATGGGGCCTGCGGTCCAGCTCAGTTGGGTGTCGAGGGTATCGCCACGAAAAACGGTATCCCCTTCGGCGACTTGTATGCCGGTACTGGCAATGGCTTGACGCAGATTGGGATCGAGATCGTCTTGCAGGAACAGCTTGCCCTTCTCGGCCTCGCTGGTGCCCGCCATCACGGTGCCGTCAAATTCGGCCAGATTCTTCTGCTCCGCCTGATAGGCGATGTATTGGGGAATGCGTTCCCAGCGCCAGGTGTAATCCACTGACTGGACAGCCTTGTAGATGCCGAATACGGCAACCAGCAGCATCAGCAGGAAAACCCCATGCCAGAGTAGCTGATTGGGTTGTTTTTCCATCTGTCTTGTCGGTTTGGGTGTGTGCACAGTCACAACCTCTTCTCGTTATTGTGTGGGGAGCTGCGTGGTGCAGGGGCGGCATGTGCCGCCCCCCGGAGGTTATTTGAGCTGATTCAGCCAGGCGTTGGATTCGAACCACTTCTTGTAGAGACGGTCGTAGCTGCCATCGCCCTTGATCTGGCGCAGGTAGTTGTTGAACCAGTTGAGGGTGTCCTGATCCCCTTTGCGGATGGCCCAGGCCAGCGGCTCGAAGGTGAACGGCTTGTCGAGGTGCACCACGGCGCCCTGATTCTGGGAGGCGAAGATAGCATTGTAGGGCAGGTCATAGACGAACGCATCGACCTTGCCGTTGATCACCTCCAGCTTGGCGTCATCCTGGGTTTCAAACTGCAGCAGGGTAGCTTTGGGGATAAGGCGCTTGACTGCCTGCTCGCCGGTGGTGCCGAGCTTGACCGCGATCTTGTATTTCGGGTCGTTGAGGTCGGTGAAGGATTTGATTTCGCCCGCCTTCTCTTTGCGCAGGACGATGGTCTGGCCGACCACGATGTAAGGATCGGCGAAGTTGACCCGCAGGTTGCGCTGGGGAGTGACGGTCATGCCGCCCATGATGACGTCGAACTTATTGGTCAGCAGCGCCGGAATGATGCCATCCCAGGCGGTGTTGACGAATTCGACCTTCACGCCCATCTCTTTGGCGACCATCTTGGCGAGATCCACATCAAAGCCGATGTATTGGCCCTGCTTGTTGGTCATCTCGAAGGGTTGATAGCCAGCGTCGAAGCCGACTCGCAGCACGCCGCGTTCGAGCACGGCATCCAGGGTGGAGGTAGGGGCTGGGGTTGGGGCCGCCGTGGCGATCCCGCAAAACAGCAGGGTAGAAAGAATCAGTTTTTTGATCATAAGTGACGTCTCTGTCGGTGGTGTGTTCGGCCTTGAACCTGATCCCGTGCGACTCCGTGGCACAAGAGACTGCTGCATCCGGCAACAGGCAAGACAGGATGAATGTCTTGAGCGGGACAAAAGCCCCATATGAGATGCTATGAATAGTGGTTGAGTGAAAAATGTACCAAAAACAGATTGTGTCAGAAGACTCAACAGGTTAGAGACATTTATTGATCATGGCTTCATTCATAAAATCACACGAAAACAACATATCTATCTAATGGGGTGGGTTCAAGCCCAAATTATCCCCAAGACATTTTGTTACATAGAGAGGGGCTCGTATGTGGCTTTATTCTGGTTGGGCTTATCTTTCTTGCATATCTCAAACCTGCTATAGCGGAATGGTGTGAGTTATCTGGTGGTGTGAAAAACAGACGAACAATATGTTTTTATTGTGAAAACAGTCAGGGTCTCTGGGTCTTGGCAAACGGTTCTCATATACTCACTTACCTCCCTCTGCCTGGTTTTGATATGGATGTCTCGTTGTTGCTGAAGCTGGATGTATTTACCCTGATGGTGATGGCATTGGGGGGATATAGCCTCGGGTTTATCACGCTCTCCATTATCTGGTCGACTCACCGGGAGATCCCGGGCATCGGGTTATGGTGGTGGTCCAGTCTCTGTGCGCTGGTGGCCCAGATACTTTTCTCGTTACAGGCATTTTTCCCCAGCCCCTCCGGCATCTGGCTGGCCAATACCCTGATCACGCTCTGCATTGTGTTGATGCCGCCGGCGCTGCAGCGCTTTTTCGGACAGCCCCCGAACTGGCGTGCCGGGGGGCTCTTCATGCTGGTCTATCTGCTGCTTCTGAGCTGGTGCATTGTGGAGGGGGGGATGGCATCCCGGGTGTTGCTGGCTTGCCTGAGTTACATGGTGCTGGGTGCTGTGATCGTCTATCTGGTCTGGCGCCACGGCTACCCCCACTATCTGCCGGCGGTGATGGTCTTTACCCTGGTCAATGTGCTGCTCTACGCCTTCTACCTGATGCGGCTCTGGTTCCTCTGGCAGGACAACGTACAGATGCTGATGGATAAGAGCGGGGTCAATGTGCTGCCCTTTCTCTCCATGCTGATGGGGAGCTATCTTTCCACCTTCGGGGTGCTGCTGCTCTGTACCCAGTACCGTGCGCTGGCGCTGCGCCAGCAGGCTAGCCACGACCCTCTTACCGGTCTGCTCAACCGGCGTGGCTTTATGGAGCAGCTGAAGCAGCAAAAGTGGGGCGACAGTGGCGCGCTGGCGGTGCTCGACATCGATGATTTCAAGCAGATCAATGACCAGCATGGCCATGAGGTGGGTGATCGGGTGCTGGCCGAGCTCGGTGCCTATCTGGGTAGTCAGCCCGATCTGGTGTGCAGTCGTTTCGGTGGCGAGGAGTTTGTGCTGCTCTTCTCGCAGCCCGGCGTGCTGGCCCTGCAGCGCTGCGAGGGATTGCTGGGGGAGGTCGCGAACCGCGACATGGGCGGCCTCTCCATCACGGTCAGCATGGGTCTCTCCCACTGGCAAGGGGAGTGGCACTTTGACCCTCTGTTCACTCAGGCCGACCATGCGCTCTATTGCGCCAAGCGGCAGGGCAAGAACCGGGTCTGTCAGGCTGGTCGGGAGGTGTAACTCCCGTTCAGTCCGGTATTACGTTATCTCGGCAGGCTGGGGGCGCGGTGCCTGCGCCTTGAGGAAGGGGAGCAGCAGCAGGGCCGAAACGCCTGCCGCCACCGAGATCACTACGAAGAAGCCGTTCCAGTGCCAGATCTCCATCACCTTGGCCAGCGGATAGCCCGACAGCGCCGCCCCCATGTAGGCGAACAGCCCGACAAAGCCGGTGGCTGCCCCTGCTGAATTTTTGTGGGAGCACTCCGCCGCCGCCATGCCGATCAGCATCTGGGGGCCAAACACGAAAAAGCCGATAGTAAAGAAGCAGGCCGCCTGCATCACATAGCTGAAGAAGGGCATCAGCCAGAGCGATCCCACCGCCAGCAGGATCCCCACCGCAAAGATGAGGTTCATTGGGCCACGGTTGCCGTTGAACAGCTTGTCCGATCCCCAGCCCGCCACCAGCGCACCGATAAAGCCTCCCACCTCGAACATGGAGATAGCCGAGTTGGCGCTCATCAGATTGAAGCCGCGCTGCTCGGTCATATAGAGGTTGCCCCAGTCATTGATGGCGGTACGCACCACATAGACCAGCACGTAACAGCAGGCGAGCAGCCAGATATAGGGGTTGCCCAGCACATATTTGCGCAGGATCTGGCGATGGGAGAGCCCCGCATCCTGAGTCTGCTGGGCCAGCTCCATGGCATCCTTGCGCCACTCGCCCACTGTCGGCAGTCCCATGGCACTCGGGGTATCCCGCAATCGCCAGCAGAGGAACAACCCCGCGATGATGGCGATAAGGCCGGGCACTATCATGCCGTAGCGCCAGCCATGTTGCAGAGCGATGGTGCTGACGATGAGAGGGATGAGCGCCCCGCCCACGTTGTGGGCGGTATTCCAGGCTGACCACCAGACGCCGCGCTCGGTGCGCGAATACCAGCTGGTAAGCAGCTTGGAGCAGGGGGGCCAGCCCCAGCCCTGGAAGAAGGCGTTGGCGACCCAGAGGGCGGCAAACATCCAGAGTGCCGACGAGAGGCCGAACAGGATATTGATAACGCCGGTGGCCATCAGTCCGACACCCATAAAGTAGCGCGGGTTGGCGCGGTCACTGATGATGCCGGAGAAGAACTTGGAGCAGCCGTAGGTGATGTAGAACAGAGTCCACAGCATGCCGATATCGGACTTGTCCAGCATGCCGCTCGCCAGCATGTCCGGCATGGCGAAGTTGAAGCTCTTGCGGGTGAAGTAGAAGACCGCGTAGCCCAGATACATGGTCAGCAGCAGGTGCAGCCGCCAGTGGCGATAGGTGGCATCGATCTCGGCCTGATCCCGGATAAGGGGCCGGGGCGGCGCGCTTCTCATAAAACTCAGCACAGGCTGGCCCTCTGGTGGTGATTAGCCATGACTCTCTTCCCGTCTGCGACTGGGCAGGTTGACCGTCAGCTGGGTGCCGTGGATGCACGAGAGTTGCAAACTGCCCCCTAGGGCCTGTACCCGCTCGCGAATGCCGAGCAGGCCATAGCCCTGTTGCGGACGGCTTTCCGGCAGGCCGCGGCCATCATCTTCCAGCACCAGTTGCAACAGCTCGCCGCTGGCCCGGGCACGAATGGTGACCGAGTGGGCGTTGGCATGTTTGACCACGTTGTTGAGCCCCTCCTGACAGACCCGAAACAGGGTGACCCGCTGGGCATCGGAGAGATCCCCATCCGCCAGTTGCCACTCCAGCCGGGTGACGATGCCGTGACGCTCTAGCTCCAGCTCCCGCAGCAGTGCCCGTACCGCCTGTTCAAGAGTCATGTCGTCGAGTTGGCGCGGGCGCAGCCGCCCGAGCAGACCGCGCACCGCGTCGTAGATCCCGAGCGACAGTGTATCGATGAGGGCACTGCTCTGGCCCACCCCTGCATTATCGGGGGCGAGGCGGCGCACGATCCCGGCCTGGGTACGAATGGCGGTGATGGTCTGGCCGATATCGTCGTGCAGCTCGCGCGCCACCTCCTTGCGGATACTCTCCTCGGTCTCCAGCAGCCGTTCGGTGAGCTGGCGATTATGGGCGAGCTGGCGGGTCAGCGCCTGATTGAGTTCGCGCTGGCGCTGGATCCCGGCGCCTAGCAGCAGGCCGGTGAGGCTCTGGGCCAGCAGGGAGAGCAGCAGATCGAGGGGGTGATCGTGCCAGGCCTGACTGGCCAGCAGGGCGATGGTGTTCATCAGTGTGGCGAGCAGCGCCCCCTGCCAGCCGTAGCGCCACGCCATGGCGATGATGGGGATGGCGAGACAAAACGGGGTAAAGCGTACCAGCGAGTTGGGCAATCCCAGTTGCAGCCAGAGGCTCAATACGAACAGCAACAGATACCAGACCAGATGGCGAAAGCGCCACTCCATCGGTTGATCCACCAGCGCAGGCCCCAGCGGCACCCAAGTGGCGCGGGTGAGGTAGTGCCAGATCAGCATGCAGGTGGAGGTCAGCGTCAGCCCGCCGGTCAGGCTGAGCAGCAGGGCCGAGAGGCCATCTTCCCCGGCCAGATGCCAGAGCAGGGCTTGCAGCAGCGCTGCCGCCGTGACGGTGGCGAGCAGCAGCAACAGTTGCTGCCAGTCGTTGCGCACCTGTTGGCGACGGGCAATCAGCAGCGGTAGCAGGGTCAGCAGACTGCCTGCGACCAGCCAAGGCCAGTGGGGCAGCCCCACCTCCAGATTGAGCCAGTAGAGCAGCAGCCCTTCGCACAATAATAGCGGCGGCCAGTAGTGGCCCGGGCTTTGCAGCAGCAAGCCGAGGCGCAGGCCGAAGGGGAACAGCAGCACCGCCAGCGCCGGGCCGCCCGCCAGATGCAGGCTGATGCTCCAGAGGCAAAACCAGCCGGCGGCAAAGATGAAGCAGGCCGCCAGCGCGATGGCGACATAGCTGGCAAAACGGGAGATCACCAGCTATCCAGCATGCGGTGGGCCAGCTCGACGTTGTTGCTGACCTTGAGCTTGTCCATCAGGTTGGCGCGATGGACGTGAACCGTCTTGGGGGAGAGGCCGAGCTGCTCGGCGATGGCTTTCACCTCCAGCCCCTGTGCCAGCAACTGGGCAATCTCCCGCTCCCGATTGGTGAGGGGATCCCGGCTGCTGCTGGCCAGTTTCTGGGCGATGTCCGGCGTCAGATAACACCCCCCCTGGGCGGCGGTGCGCACGGCAGCGATCAGCTCGTCCGGACTGCAGCGTTTGGAGAGAAACCCCTTGGCGCCGGTTTGCAAGGCCTGCTCGATGAGGGCCGGGCTGTCGTGCACCGAGAGCATCACTACAGCCAAGCCGGAGGGGAGCTGCTTGAGCAGATCCAGTCCCGACAGGTCGGGCATCGAGATGTCGCAGACACAGACCCGCGCCCCGCTGCCGGGCAGACCGGCAAGGGCGTCGCTGGCGGAGCCGAATTCGGCGACCACCTGCAGGTCGGGCTCCAGATTGAGCAGTTGGGCAAAACCGGATCGGACGATCTGGTGATCGTCGATGAGGGCAATTTTTATCATGATGTCAGCCTGAAATTCGGTGCGTCATGACCATGACGCGGCCAACAAGATACCTGCCCCCCGAGTCAGGCTCAAGCAGCAGCAGGAAAAGGGGCTAAAAACCGGGGGGCAAGGTGCGTAAAGCTTGATCGGGATCAGCTGGCAAGGGCGAGCAAGCGGGCTGATCAACAGGGGGATGACCAGCCCGGGGGACTCAGCGGTGCAGCTCGCCGGCGCGCTCCGGCTGATAGACCACTTCCAGAATTTCTACCTCGATGGTGCGACCGGCCGGGCCCGGCCAGGCGATGCTGTCGCCTACTTTCAGGCCGAGCAGGGCGCTGCCCACCGGCGCCAGTACCGAGATATTGCTCTCGTCGCCCTTGGCATCGCGCGGGTAGACCAGGGTGAGGCAGAACTCGTTGCCGCTGCTCTGCATCTTGAAGCGCACCTTGCTGTTCATGGTGACCACGTCCGGCGGCATGTCGGCCGGTTCGCGGATCTCGGCGCGGTCCAGCTCCTCTTGCAGGGCCAGATGCTGCGGGTGGTTGCCGAGCAGTTGTTCGATACGGTCCAGATCAAGGCTGGAGATAACCAGATGTGGTTGTTTCATAAGATATTCCTTATCAATAGCGGATAGGCCCATACCGGCGGGTGCAGGTTGGCCATCACGCAAAGTGTTACAAAAATGGATTCAACAGGTTCAATCGATTGAAAATGCCATGCCCCCAAGCGACTCGCGGCCGAAGGAGCGAGGCGGGGGCTCAGCAGGGTGTGAGCAAATGCGAGGAAATAGCGAGTATTTTCATAGGCCTACCATAACCATTCTGGCCGGCCTTGGCAACCGCGATTGAGTGACTACTCAGGAGCCTGATAGTTGTACTGACGGATGATCCGCGCCAGTGTGCCATCATGGCGCATCTCGTCTATCACGGCTTGCCAGCGCTGCGCCTGTTTGAAGGGGAAATCCTTGTGAGCGGCCAGGAACAGTTGGGTGTTCATCAACACTTCCCCGCGAACCAGCTGTTGTGATGAGCGTTTGTCTTGTTGTTGGGCATACAGGATGACATTCCATGCGGCGACCCAGGCATCAATGCGACCGCGATGGAGTTTATGAGCGTTGAGTTGCTCATCTGCCACTGTCTCTCCCCGGATCCCGATGCGTTGTTTGAGTAGGTGTTGACCAAACGAGTAGCGCAGCACGCCCACATCAAGGTTTTTCAAATCGCTGCTTTTCAGTGCTTTTGGGTGAAACCGGCGATCGCTGACGATCAAAAACTGCTCATCGAGGATGGGCGTTACCCACTGATAGAGGTGCTCTCGCTGACTGCTTCGCACGGGCGGTATCATCAATACATCGGGACGGTGAATTGTCTGGGTCAGTGCACGTGGAAGTGGCATCAGCTCGATGGTAAGCGGCTCGCCTAGACGGCGGGCTGCTTCCTCCATGATCTCGATACCCACCCCGCTGGGTTTACCATGGGAGGACTGAATGACGTAAGGGGGCAGCTCGGCTGCCACCAGCACAATAGCCTGGGCACCGGTGTTCACCAGCAATAACAGCAGGGCAAAAAAGGGCAGGCAGAGAGCGCGCATCAAGGTCGTGAGCCAGAGTCGAATATGCAGAGTGTAACATTCCTGCCTGCGTTGTCGTTGTGCCCGCTGAGGGGTTGGGATCTCAGTCGAAGAAATCCCGCAGATCGCGCACTTCGTAATCAGCGAGTTGCTGCCAGGGGAGCTGAGCAGGCAGCTTGCGCAGGGTCACCTCCATCCGGTAGCTGCGATAGCCGTCGAGACTGGCCGACTCGACCACCAGCGGGATCTGCCACTGACTCGACCAGAGAATCCGGGTTCGTTGCTGCCCTTCGCGCTTTTCATACCAGCGGGCCTGCTCGGGGGCGGCCTCATCCAGCGGGGTCATTCCCTCGAGCAGCGTCGGGTTGACGAGATGGCGGATCCGCGGCCAGTCGGGCTTGAAGGCCACCTGGCCATACTCTTCCACCGGCACCTCAACCAGCTGGTTGTGCCAGCTGTCGGCATAGCGCAGCTGAATTTCACCCTCATCACTGCGGCTGACCCAGCGGGCTGCCATCTGGTGGGTAAAGTGCTTGTGGCCGGGGGTTGCGTCGTGAGTGGCGTGATAGGCGCGGGCAAGGGGGAGGGGAATGAGCCGCTGGCTCCACACCTGATTGCCCACCCGCAGCCACTTCTCTTGCCAGACACTCTCTCTGGCGATGCCATCGCTGCCGGTGTTCCGGTCGTGATAGCTGATCCGGGCGGCGAGATCCGGGGGGGGGTCGTCAGCATGCAGAGGGAAGGCGAGGGTGCTGCCAAGCAGCCATAACGAAAGCAAAAGTCGCATCATCATCTGTCGCTCGAAAGAGCCGGGGCCCGGGCCGCTGAGTCAATTGCTCAGATGCACCCAGGCCCCTGCTGCTTACAGGCCGAGCGCCTCCCGCAGTTTGCCAAACACCTTGGTGTTATCCAGCGTGCCTTTGAAGCGGTTGCTGCCGGCGCCATCGGCAAACAGCATCACATCGCCGCCTCCGTGGGTTTCCGATGTCAGTTTGACGCCGGTCTCCTGCAGATAGTCATTGGCCATCACCTGATCGCTGGTGAGGACTGGGCGTACATCGGGGCGGTTGGGGCCGTTACCGAACACCAGGGTGGTGAAGGGCTTGCCATCCACATCGTTCTGGGTCGAGCCGTCGCCATTTTTCACCAGATCCAGCACCGGATTGCCCTTGGCGGAGTAGCCGTTAATGGTCATGGTGTGGTCATGGTCGGCGGTGACCACGATCAGGGTATTGTTGAGATCCACTTTACCCAGCGCCGTCTTGACCGCCTCATCCAGTGCCACCGCGTCGGTGAGCGAGCGCTTGGCATTGGTGCCGTGCAGGGCGTGATCGATCCGGCCGCCTTCTACCATCAGGAAGTAACCCTGACTGTTCTTGCTCAGCAGGTCGATCGCCTTGGCGGTCATTTCGGAGAGGGACGG
This sequence comes from Aeromonas sp. ANP5, assembly GCF_963870295.1. NCBI lineage: Bacteria > Pseudomonadati > Pseudomonadota > Gammaproteobacteria > Aeromonadales > Aeromonadaceae > Aeromonas > Aeromonas sp. ANP5. Next base: position 121,778 of record NZ_CAWMRY010000010.1, read on the forward strand.
CTGGGTATTGGCAGCCCCCTTGGCGACCCGATCCAGCTCGTAGTCGAGGTGGGATTTGCTGCTGAACAGACCGAGCACCTTGCCACTGGTGACCTTGGCCAGTTCACTTTGGGTGGTGACATAGCTGTATCCCTGCGCCTTCATCTCGGCGGTCAGGTCGCGGTTGTCATTGCGACCGCCCTTGTTGCTGGCGCTGTAGGGGGTCCAGTGGTTGGCACCACCGCCCATCAGCACATCGACCCCATCCCCAAGCGCCTGGTTGAAACCAGTTCCTCCCGGAACAGCTTGTGCAGCGATGTCATAAGCGGCATCCCGATGGCAGATGTGGGCGTAGGTAGCCGCCGGGGTCGCGTGGGTCAGCTCGGTGGTGGTGACGGCTCCGACCGATTTGCCTGCCGCCTTGGCTAGCTCCAGGATGGTGGGCACCGGTTTGCCGTTATCGCTGCTGCAATTGTTGACGGTTTTGTTGCCATTGACGTCTTTGCCGGGGGCGACGGCTTTGGTGTCTCTGCTCATGGCGATCACCTCGTTGTTCATCTTGACCCCGGTGGTGTAGGCCGCCATGGAGGGGGCCGAGTCGGTGGTCTGGGCATCGTTGGAGAAGGTCTTGATGCGGGCACTGCGTGGCAGTTTCATCATCTCCAGATTGCCCTCTTCCCCCACCTTGAACAGGCGGGTGGCGGTGAGCACGGTGGGGCCCATGCCATCACCGATAAAGAGAATGACGTTTTTGGCATCACCGGCCTGTGCCTGGGAGGTTGCGCCCAGCGCACTGAACAGGGCGGCGCAGACCAGCGTGTGCTTGATGGATGTGTTCATCTGTTTGCTCATGAAAGTGCTCCTTACAGCTTGGCCGCAGCCTTGATCTTGCCGAACACGGCGGTGTTATCGAGTGAGCCATGGAAGCTGTCAGCCCCCTTGCCGATGGCGCCGAGGAAGACATCTGTGCCGCCGTGGGTCTCGTTGCCGATCTCGCCTACCTTGACCACCACTTCCTGGTGGTAGTCATTGGCGGAGACGGTGGCGTCGTCGAGCGGGGCGACGCTGCTGCGCGGGCCATCCACCCGGTTGTAGCCGTTGCCAAAACCTATGATGGTGTAGGGCATGCCCTCGCTATCCTTGCTTGGCTCGCCAGTCTCGTAGTTCTTCACCAGCCCGAGTACGCCGGGGTTGTCGGCGGTGGTCTTGCCGGTGCGCTTGGCATAGCCGTTGAGCACTAGCGTGTGGTCGTGATCGGCGGTGACCACGATCAGGGTGTTTTTCAGCTCGGGGTCGCTCTTTTTCACCTCGTCGATAGCAGCCTTGATGGCGTTGTCGAAGGCGATGGTGTCCTGCAGCGCCCGCTTGGCGTTGGTGTCGTGCAGGGCGTGGTCGATACGGCCCCCTTCCACCATCAGGAAGTAACCCTTCTCTTTGCCCTTGAGCTGCTTGATGGCGGCCAAGGTCATCTGGGCCAGTGACGGCTCGCTGGCGGGACGGTCCAGGTCATATTTCATGTGGCTGGAACCAAACAGGCCCAGCAGCGGCTTGCCCGCATCGGCCTTGTTCAGCTCATCCAGATTGCTGGCAAACTGGTAGCCCTTCGCCTGCATTTCGCTGATGAGGTTGCGGCCATCCTCCCGCTTGCCCTTGTCGGCTTTGGGCAGGAAGAAGCTGCTGCCGCCACCGAGCACCACATCCAGCCCCTCCTTGAGGGCGCTGTTGTAGCCTTTGCCGCCCGGCACCAGCTGGACGGCGATATCTGCCTCCAGATCCCGGTTGCAGATATGGGCATAGGTAGCCGCCGGGGTGGCGTGGGTCACCCGGGTACTTGTTACCACGCCGGTACCGCGGCCATCGGCTTTGGCCAGCTCCAGCAGGGTGGTCACCGGCTTGCCGGCGCTCTTGCTGCAGTCGCTCTCATAGGTGGCGTCGCCGTCCATGCTGATGACGCCGTTGTTGCTCTTGACCCCGGTCATGTAGGCCGCCATGGAGGGAGCCGAGTCAGTGACCTGGGCATCGTGGGAGAAGGTCTTGATAAAGGCCGTCTCTGGCAGGGTATCGATGGTGAGATCACCCTCTTCGCCGACACCGTAGATGCGGGCCGCCGTCAGGGTGTTGAGGCCCATGCCGTCACCGAGGAAGAAGATGACGTTGGTGGGTTGGGCTGCGGGCTTGGTCGCCACCGTGTCATTGTCTGATTTGCAGCCGGCAGCCAGGGCGGCGCCGATCATCACTGCAAGTCCTGCCATTTTTCTCATTGGGGTTCGCTCCTTGTAAAACCTGAGCGCAGCCTAGAGGGGGCAGATGACACTTTTACTGACTATCGGTGACGGTTGTGTGAAAAAGTGATGGAAATGTTACACTGTATCAATGTGTTATCTGTCAATTGGGCGAGTTGGCCCGGTCGTTTCCGGCAAGGTCGCTCCACCTCGGCGGTTTGCTGATTTGATGAGGTGATGGCTAGAATGACCTGTCAAAATAGGCCCGCAGCAGGTAAAATGCGCCCCCTTCGTTCGATGCCCGCGGCAGAGCGCCTGTTGTTCCATGCGCCCGCCCGCAGCCCCCACAGAGAGTAACGGATATGTCCATCAACTGGTTCCCCGGTCACATGCACAAGGCCCGCAAAGAGATTGCCGAGGTCATGCCCCAGGTCGATGTGATCATCGAGATGCTCGATGCCCGCATCCCCTTCTCCAGCGAAAACCCGCTGGTGCCCGAGCTGCGTGGTGATACCCCGGTGATCAAGGTGCTGAACAAGGCGGACCTGGCCGATCCGGCGATCACCGATCTGTGGGTGGCGCACATGGAAAAAGAGAAGGGGATCAAGGCGCTGCCGCTGACGCAACAAGAGCCGGAGAAGATCAAGCAACTGCTGACTCTCTGTCACGAGATGCTGCCGGAGCGCAATTTTGAGCTGCGCGGCGTGCGGGCGATGATCATGGGGATCCCCAACGTGGGCAAGTCCACTCTGATCAATACCCTGGCGGGGCGTATCATCGCCCGTACCGGCAACGAGGCGGGGGTGACCAAGTCCCAGCAGCGGATCAAGCTGGATAACAACGTTATCCTGACCGATACCCCAGGTTTCCTCTGGCCCAAGCTCAACCCGCCCTCCTGTGGTTATCGTCTGGCCATCACCGCGGCCATTAAAGACACTGTGTTCGACTATGCCGATATCGCCATGTTCGCCGCCGACTACTTCATCAAGGCCTATCCGGAGCGGATCAAGGCGCGCTACCAGATTGACGAGTTGCCCGAGACCGAGATCGAGCTGCTGGAGATGATCGCCCGCCAGCGAGCGTTTATGCGCAAAGGGGGGCTGGCCGACCTGCACAAGGCGTCCGAGATCCTGATCAACGAGTTCCGCTCCGGTTTGCTTGGCCGCATCTCGCTGGAGACGCCGGAGATGGTGAGCGTCGAGATTGTCGAAGCCGCCGCTGAAGCCGAGCAAAAAGCCAAAGAGAAGGCCGAGCGGGAAGAGGAGCGTCAGGCCCGCGCCCGTCGCAAGTACGCCCGCAAGCGTCAGAAATAGTTATCCTCAGGCGTCCCGAGCTTGCCTGACAACGAGCGAGCTTGTGTGACCGAGATGACGAAACACGAAGAGGCGACCCCAGGGTCGCCTCTTCTGTTTTATCTGGTGAAGTGCCCGCCCGACTCTGATGGGGTGTCCGCGCTATAAAGCTATCAGCTAAAACGGTGGCGCGCTGTTTCAAACAGCGACATATGCAGCGGGATCAGCTGTTGCCAGTCGCGGCGATAGCCGCCACCGGGCACAGCGGCGACAGGCAACCCATGCTGGATTGCACAGTCAAATACCATGGCATCGCGCAGGCGAACCCCTTCATCGCTCAAGGAGAGATAACCAAGCTCGTCGGCATGATGCACATCGACGCCCGCCTGATAGAGGATGAGATCCGGCGAATAGAGGCGCAGTGCCAGTGATAGCGCCTGTTGCAATGTGGTGAGATAGGCATCGTCTGCCATGCCGCTTGGCAGCGGAAAGTCGAGGTGAGAGGTGGCTTTTTGATGGGGGAAGTTGTGCTCCCCATGGAGGGAGAGGGTGATGATATCGCGCCGTCCGGCGCACAGGGCCGCACTGCCATCTCCCTGATGCACATCGAGATCGACGATCAGTACCTGTTCACAACGCTTTTCGTCGAGGCAAGCCTGGGCGGCAATCACCAAATCGTTGAACAGACAAAAACCGCTGCCGTGATCCCGATGAGCGTGGTGGTAGCCGCCGGAGATCTGCAAGCCGCAGCCCTGCTCAAGTGCATAGCGGCTGGCGGCAATAGTGGCTCCGACCGAGCGCAAGGTGCGCTCCATCAGCATGGGTGACCAGGGAAAACCGATCTTGCGGATGGCGCGCTCTTCAAGCTGGCCGTTCAGGGCCGCCGCGACATAATCGGCATCGTGAATGCGACAGATTTGCTCCCGGGTAGCGGCGGGCGCTTCGCCAAGGGGGTAACCCTTCACCTGCAGGCGTTCAAACAGCCCTTGATACTTGGCCAGCGGGAAGCGATGGCGCTCGGGTAGCGTCAGGGAGGAGTAGAGGGGGTGATAGAAAATGTGCAACGACATGGTGCCATTCTCCCCGGCAAGGTGGCGCTTTCTATATATGAAATCAGCAGATGAATCCATATATGTACTCCCTATATAAAGGGGAAGTGGCAGCGCATAAATCAAGACGCGTCGTGAGTGAGACCGCAGGATATGGAAAAGGGGAGCTTGGCTCCCCTTTCAGTCAATATCCCAGCTCGGTTTATTGCTGCTGGATAACCCAGATCTGGAAGGCTTTGCGGGTTTCCGCATCTGCCTTGTTGTACCAGTTTTGCAACTGGGTCAGCGCTTCCGGATTGCTTTGAGCCTTGCTGGGGGCAACCTGAACCGGTGCGCTGGCGGCAGCCATCACGGCAGCAGAAGAGACGGCAACCGCTTTGGGCTGGTTGAAGGCTTTCCCCATGTTGATCAGCTCTTGCTGATAGTCACGGGTCAGCTGGAAGCCCTCTACTTTCGGCATCACGAACTGTTCGCTACTCACTTGCTGACCACTGACCTTGTCTTTCAGCGCCACTTTCTGCTCTTTGACAAACTGCTTGGCTTCGGCTTCGTTGCGGGGCTTTTTATAGTCCAGCACCAGCTGCTGATTGTCGGCGGCGGTGAAGTTCAGCACCAGCGGCTCTGCAGTGACCAGCTTGATTTCGTTACGGCTGGAGTAGTTGCCTTCAAAGGCGACGACCAACTGGTGTTTGCCGGCAGAGAGGGGGAAGGTGCTGGTTTTGTCGAGCAGCTTGGGGTTGATGGATTGACCATCGATCAGCTGGACGACATACGGGGTGGTCACTTCCAATTGGGCATCAGCAAGGGCGCTACCGGCCCACAACAGACCAGCCAGCGCCGGTACCAGAACAGTCAGTTTCATTTCATCTCCTTGAACAGTCAGGCGATTGCCCACTGAAAACAGGGGCTCATTTTTACAGGTTTGGCCTACTGCGGCAATGGCTCTTTCTGGAGGTGTATGTTCGTGCAGTTGTCGGTTCATTTATCAATAACGGCATGCTTATTTATTCGATACGCCGTGTAAACGGGGGGAGGGCGTCGAGCAGCCCCTTGCCATAACGCTTGGTCAGCAGGCGGCGGTCGAGAATGGTGACCCGTCCCCGATCGGCCTCTTTGCGGATGAGGCGGCCACAGGCCTGGATCAGTTTGCGCGATGCTTCTGGCACCGTCAGTTGCAGGAAGGGGTTGCCGCCTCGCTGCTCCACCCACTCGGCGGTGGCCTCCTCGACCGGTGAGTTGGGTACCGCAAAGGGGAGTTTGGTGATCACCAGATTGGTGAGATAGTGACCCGGCAGATCCAGCCCCTCCGAGAAGCTGCCGGTACCAAACAGGATGCTGGACTGACCGCCATCGCATTTTTGTTTGTGCAGGGTGAGCAGGGCATTGCGGGAGGCTTCCCCCTGCACCAGCAGTGACAGCCCCTTGGCTCGCAAGCCAATGGCCACCTCATTCATCTGGCGGTAGGAGGAGAAGAGCACCAGACTCGCCTCCTTGCCCGCCAGAATGCGTGGCAGCACGCTGATGAGTTCGTTGGTAAAGGCTGGCGAGTTGGGTTCGTGCTCCATCTTGGGCAGATAGAGCTCGGCTTTCTGATAGTCAAAGGGTGAGCGCAGGCGCAGATAGCGGGTACCGTCGTGCTCCTTGAGCCCCACCTGATGGCGAAAATAACTAAAGGAAGAGAGTGCTGTGAGGGTCGCGGAGACCAGTACGGCTCCCAGACATTTCGACCAGAGCCACTCCTCCAGCAGATACCCCACTTCAATCGGTGAGGCGTGCAGCCAGATATCACCGTCATCGCTCTTGGCCATCCAGCGGGCGAGCGGGGTTTTACCGGTCGGGACATGGCGCCCCAGCATCTCCCACAGGGCGCAGAAACTCTCCAGCCGCTGCAGATGAAAACCGCTCTCTGCCAGCAGAGGTTCGGCCTCCTTGCGGCGGATCTCGCCATCTTTCAGCGCTTCACCTATGGCCCCTTGCATCCGATCCAGCGCTCGCAGCGCCTTCTTGCTCGACTCCTTGAGATTCTCCGCCAGCATGGGCAGGGGATCCGGCAATACCCCTTCGGCGAAGCGGTAGTGAGGTTCACTGCCAAAAAGCCGATCGTTGGCGCTGAGCCACTGCTCGACCGCCTTCAGGTCGGGCTGGATGGAGGCCAGTGCATCCTGCAGTTTGAGTTGGGGGTCGAGCAGGCTTTCCTTATTAAGTGTCCGCGCCAGCTTGCCTGCACTTTGAACCAGCTTCTCCAGCCAGCGACGCGAGCCTTTGACGCTGGCCGACGCCGCGCCGTGATCCCGGGCGATGGTGGGCAGGTGATGGGCCTCATCCAGCACATAGATGCACTCATCGGGGGGGGGCAGAATGATGCCGCCGCCCATGGTGAGATCGGAGAGCAGTAGCGCATGGTTGACGACCAGCACATCGGCGCTCTCCATGTCGTTGCGGGCGCGATGAAAGGGGCAGTGCTGGTGATGGCTCAGCGCCTTGTTGCAGGTGTGGCGGTCGGCGGCGATGCGATCCCAGCAAGTGTCGGGAATGGGCTCCGGCCAGTTGTCCCGATCCCCGTCCCACTTGCCATTGGTGTAGGCCTGCCACAGCGCCTGGTAGCGATCTTTGTCGCTGTCAGAGGGCTTGGATTTGCTCAGACTGCCAAAGTCGAGCTCAAAGTTGGCCATCTCGGCACCACTGGCTGCCTGCTCCAGCAGATGCTCGCAGCAGTAGCGCTGACGCCCCTTGACCAGCATAAAGCGAAACGGCAGCTCGCTGTGGCGGTGGTAAAAAGGGAGGTCTTTGTGGATCAGCTGCTCTTGCAGGGCCACGGTGGCGGTGGAGATCACCAGCTTCTTCTGGGTGAGCCGCGCCACCGGGATGGCACCTTGCGCATAAGAAAGAGATTTGCCGATACCGGTTCCCGCTTCGGCCACCAGAATACGGCGCTGTTTGTCGTACTCGCCGGTTAGGGTTTTGGCTATCTCTGCCACCAGAAAGTTCTGCTCTTTGCGCGGCACAAAACCGGGTAATCCATCCGAAATCTGGCGATAGGTTTGACGAATGGTTGCTTTGAGGCGAGTAGAGAGCATGAAGAGAAGGCTAGTTAGGGGTTAATCGAAGGACAAGGATACCCGCAACCCCTTGGTGAGGTCGAGGCAACAGCCATTATCACGGCAGTTTTACGCTGATCAGACCACTTTGGTTGTTTATCAGGTAGTTAGCGTTATTTGCATGCAAAATAGACTATTTGAGTGCAAATAATCAGCAGGATTCGTTGTAAACGTTTTCCTTTGAGCTTGCCGCTAGGTGAGACTTGGCTCACATTTTTGCCTCCATGACTATGGTTTCCGTAAAAAGTTCCAAGTTTTTTCATTGCGGTTCAAAAAATCCGGTGCTAGTCTCGGCGGCATAGTGATGCAAAGAACATCGCTAACACAGGGAATAACAACAACTTAGTGTTTAATTACAGTAGGCATTGGAAACTATGAAAAAGACAATTCTGGCTATTGCTATTCCGGCTCTGTTTGCATCCGCCGCTAACGCCGCAGTGATCTATGACAAAGACGGTACCACTTTCGACGTATACGGCCGTGTACAGGCTAACTACTACGGTGAGCACGATGATACCGACGGCGAGCTGGTTGGTTCTTCCCGTCTGGGCTGGTCCGGTAAAGTTGCTCTGAACAACACTTGGTCCGGTATTGCCAAGACCGAGTGGCAAGTTGCTGCTGAAAACTCCGACAAGGGCAGTGATGGTAAGTCTAGCAAGTTCGATGCTCGTCATATCTATGCAGGCTTTGACGGCACCCAGTACGGTAAAATCATCTTCGGTCAGACCGACACTGCTTTCTACGACGTACTCGAGCCTACCGATATTTTCAACGAGTGGGGCGATGCTGGTAACTTCTATGACGGTCGTCAGGAAGGGCAGGTTATCTACTCCAACACCTTTGGTGGTTTCAAAGGTAAAGTTTCCTACCAAACCAACGATGACGTAGCGGTCAAGATCACTGACGTTGGTCAGAAGATCAAAGAAGACGCTATTTGGGGTAAAGACGTTAAGCGTAAGAAAGCTTATGCCGTTGCCGCTGGCTACGACTTTGACTTCGGTCTGGGCTTCAACGCCGGTTATGCCTACTCCGACTTGCAAAACAAAGTTAACGGTCAGACTGGTAAGAAAGACGAGTGGGCTGTTGGCGCGCACTACGCTATCAATGGTTTCTACTTCGCTGGTGTTTACACTGAAGGCGAAGTGAAGAACAAGAGCCTGGGTCTGAAAGATGACGGCCGTGGTTACGAGCTGGCTGCTTCTTACAACGTAGATGCTTGGACCTTCCTGGCTGGTTACAACTTCAAAGAAGGCAAGGCCAACGCTCAAGCTGCCGGTTCTACTTACAAGGATCTGGTTGACGAGACCCTGCTGGGTGTTCAGTACGCTTTCACTCCGAAGCTGAAAGCTTACACCGAGTACAAGATCCAGGGTATCGAGAAACATGATGACGAGTGGACTGTTGCTCTGCAGTACAACTTCTAATAAGTTGCACATGAGTAATATCCTGGCTTGAGTCTTTGACCAAGCTACGAATGGCCGAGATGATATCTCGGCCATTTTCTTTTTGGGCGACAGCGTATTGGCGCATGATGAATCGCCGGATTGCTGTGTTACGTGATGTTTGGCAAACCATTTGTCTCGGTTAATCTCTCCTGCTTCCTGCTTCCTGCTTCCTGCTTCCTGCTTCCTGCTTCCTGCTTCCTGCTTCCTGCTTCCTGCTTCCTGCTTCCTGCTTCCTGCTTCCTGCTTCCTGCTTCCTGCTTATCTCTTTGATGGGGAGGGCACTGCTCTCCTCTACGCCATA